>NZ_LZHK01000016.1:0-2373 GCF_001690415.1 Gilliamella sp. Imp1-1 | reverse complement strand
TTTTGTTTTAAATGAGCCGCTTTGGCTTGCTTGCGTTATCCAACGGTCCAAAGCTGATGGTGTCAAATCATATTCGGCAACGATTTCACTACGTGATTTACCATGTTGATAAAGACTGACCATTTGCTGTTTAAAATCATCTGTGAATGTTCGTCTTTTGCGTTTAATCTTATTCATATTTGTTCCTTTTTTAGTTGTGATAAGTTTACCTTACCCCTTAAAAAAGTTGTATGATTTAGTGTAGCCGATCCAGTTCGAGGTGGAGTGCGATTTTTACGCTTTATTTGAAAGTTAAGTTTTAACTCACAATACACCCAATAAACACGTTTGCAACTCTATTTATAGCGAGCTTTCCGATACAATAAAAAATTTCGGCCCCCCAGCGTAAATGTTTTTCAGCTATATCACTTAATATCAAAATAATCATTGAATCATCCAATAATTTAGTTGGATAATAGTAAGTACAACGACTTAATACCACAATAGCGCGACTGATAGTAATTGATTTACAAGGATAATTATGGGACATTTTATCTTTAGAAAAATCTAAGATATATTCAATTTTGATGGTACACTTAATGAATAATAAAAAAATCCACAGTAGCAAAAAGAAAGAACCCGAATTGTTGAAATGAACTTACATATAAAAAATAAAATGTTACAAAATAAAGATGATTCAATTAAAGATACTTTTTGCTATTTATTATTTGAGATAGGTTTTTTTCATGCCAATCTAATTGAAATTACAATAAAAAATGCAGAAGAATATCTATATCTAGTTAAAAATGATATTGATATAAAAAACCTTTTAATTTGGATTTGTCAATGTGTAGACCAATGTTTCATTTCTCACCATGATAAGGATGATTATTATACTATAAAAAACTATTCTTCTGAAATTGAAAGCAAATGGAATAATGGCTGGAAACCAAGAATACAATCATTAATTTAAAAATTATAAAATATCAAAAGTTACATCATAATTTAGTAATTTACATTACTACTCTTATTCCAACTAAAACAACTGTCCAGAAAAACTGACCGATGCAAATAGAGAAATACTGTCAGAATGTAGCTATCAGCTTTGAAGTAAGCACATTAAGGAAATTGGACACGAATCCATAGAGCAACACCTCAGATATTAGGGACAATATTTAGACAAATAAACTGGCTTACATTACAATAATTTCAGATACAATGATCTGGAAATAGAACGCTTTATTCTGGCAAACCTGATTAGATTATTAGCTGGCTTGAATCTGTGTGCACCTAATGAATTTTAATTAGGTTTTGGTCTATTGTTGGGGAATTGTAATAAATCATAGATAATTAGAAGTAAAATATGCAGTGAACTAAATGCAAAAAGGCTCTTGTAACTGTACAAAATAAAACAGGTACAAAGGAACGTATCATTAGGATGATTTTAGTTGGAATGCGAAAATTGGAGCTCAGAATTCTAATGGCATGCATTTGCAGATTTATACTTATAGCGATCCTATGGCGGTGAAATTATTAGGATATTTTTTTAATTATGAATAAGAGAAAATACAATAATCCTTACCATCCATTTCCCTATGAAATGAAAGGTCAATTCTTTGAAAGATTGGAAGAAAATAAAACTCGTTTTATTGAGATTTATTCTATTGAATATGAGAAACCTGAGGAAGAAGATGACGAATGGGAATTTTCCTTGTATTCACTTTATATAGATCAACTTATAAGACCAATAATAGATGAGAAAGAAGTGTTTTTTTTATATAAGCTGCGTACATATTATGCAGACCCCACATTAACGGATAATAATAGTGCATTCAATCAATCAATAACTTCATTTGAACAATATGTTTTTTCTAATTTCGATGAGTTATTAGAATATGTTGAACAACGATGGAGAATAGGATTAAGTGATTTTGTTCCAATTAATGAAACACATATACCTTATTGAAAAATAAATTGATAATACCTATAAGTAATACAAACTAATTATAAATAACAATATTATCAAAACCAAAAAATAATAGTGGCAGGCATTTAATTGATGAAAATCAATTTTATTAAATTATTCTAGCTATTTCTAGGGGCTGTTGATCTTTGCTGTACATAAATTACTCAACAATACATTGGCAGCCACATTAACATAAATGCCAGTGATACCATACTGGCATAATTCCTTTCTAACTTATCGTATCTAGTTGATATTGAACGATATTGCTTGATTCTAGCAAAGGCATTCTCGACTAAATGACGATAGCGATAAAGGCACCTATCCATACTGCTTTTATCTATATCCTTACCATAATTACGTTTAGCAATCACCGTTCGTCCGCCTTTTTGACGAACAAAGCACCGAAAAGGCTCGCTGTCATAACCTTT
>NZ_LZHK01000015.1:0-5570 GCF_001690415.1 Gilliamella sp. Imp1-1 | reverse complement strand
AAATATTATTTAACATAATATACATTATTATAACGTATTGATTTTAATGATTATTTATTTTTATTAATTTGTTAATGAATTGATTAATTTAATCATTTTACTGGTAAATCGTGTTTTTTTAAATTGAGGTCATGATTATACAGGTTTTATCGTCTAGTTTTACGTACGTTTATCGTGGTACGCATAATGTATATTATGTTAAATAATATTTGGTATTATGAACTTAAACCACCATTTTTAAATACCTTATTTTTTTGCCATAAATATAATCTCACTTCCAGGAAGTGGCATTTTTTAAAATGTGTTTTTTTATTTTACCCCATACTTGCATTTCGCAAGCTTTACAATTGAACTTTAACAATAATTCTTCATTATTTTGAATTAATTTCATTGGCGTAACTTTAGTTTTAACACCTTGAACTCCTTTTGCTTGTTTTGGGCATAGATTAAACGCAAACCGTAAACAATGTTTGGTTATCATTAAGGGCGCATCGTTTTTAACTTCATGTGCTTCATAGGCACTTTCAATTAATTCAACTCCATGTTGTGTATAAAATTCTCTTGCTTTATGATTATAAACATTTGCCAAAAAGCTCAAATGATTTTCAGGATAAAACGGAACTGGGTTTTGTTCTGTTTTACGTTTTTGGCGACAATAACTTGTTAATCTTTTAGCAGTCAATTTATTAATAGTATCCCTTCGAAGCTGATTTAGTTGACTACTTGGAAAAAAATAAATTTTTGATAAATTTAAATCAAAATCAGTAAGATAATATATAGTTTTTCCTAATTTAGATAAATTATCTCTAATATTTTTTAATGATTTATCTGGTTGTTCCGCAAGTTCGAATTCCCCATTAAGTTCTACCTTGACACAAACACCCTCTTCGCTTTTTGCAATTAGCTCTATACCTTTTTCAATATTATATAGTTTAAATGACACACCAATTCTGCGATTACTTGATGCTTTCAATAAATTTTGTTGCCACACATGATCAAGATTTCGATTCACTATATAAGGTAATTTTATTGAAAAAAGCGGCTTAGGAATTTCATTTGGGTGAATTCGATATTGATTAGCCGAAAGTTTCTCCGCCTTATCAGCTCTAAATCCAAAAATCTCTCGTTTTATTAGTACATTTAGGCCATCTCCATTAGTTAATATTTTTTCAGATTTAATATCGATAGTTTTAGGTGTAATTTGAGTTATCTCACCAATTTGCAAACCGATGAATTTAGGTGAATCGAATGCACCTATATTGGATTTTCTTCCATGTACAAAATAATCTGTACTTCCTCGATGAAATGTTTGGTATGGATCTGGTATAAAAAAGTGCTCAGTTCTGCCACTTGACCCTGATTGTAAGTCAGGCGAATTTGACAAAATAGTATCTAATTTTTGACGATAAAAGGCTGTAATATTTTTAACATAACTTAGATCTTTATAACGTCCTTCTATTTTAAAGGATCGAACGCCTGATTGAATTAATTCGTTCAAATTATCTGATTGGTTATTATCTTTCATTGATAATAAATGTTTTTCATAAGCAACAATGCGCCCTTGATCATCTTTTAAGGTAAAAGGAAGTCGACAAGCTTGGGAGCAATCTCCTCGATTTGCACTACGTCCTGTCTGTGCATGTGAGATATAACACTGTCCTGAAAATGCCACACAAAGTGCACCATGAATAAAAAACTCTATTTTGGCATCAATTTGTTCATAAATTTTAGCTATCTCAGTTAAATTAAGCTCACGAGCTAATACTATTTGTGAAAAACCAACATCAGATAAAAATTTAGCTTTTTCAGGTGTTCTTATATCCATTTGAGTGCTAGCATGTAAATCAATAGGCGGAATATCCATCCTCAAAATGCCCATATCTTGCACAATTAATGCATCAACACCTGCATCATAAAATTGCCATATAAGTTGTCTTGCTGGTTCAAGTTCATTATCGTGAAGAATGGTATTTAAAGTTACAAATACTTTTGCATAATAATGATGAGAAAATTCAACTAACTGAGCAATATCACTAACCGAATTACCAGCATTATGCCTAGCACCAAAATTTGGCCCGCCAATATATACGGCATCTGCGCCATGTAAAATAGCTTGTTGTGCAATCTCAATATTTTTAGCAGGACTAAGCAATTCTAATTTATTATTGGTAACAAGATATGACATTATAAACTCTTTGAAAATCTAAATAGCGAGTAATTTGGTTTTTATTTTACAAGTATTATTATAAAATTAATAATACTTGTAAAAAACTTTCAGGAAAGTATGTGTTTGAATATAAATTTGATATAGATCCTAACCTTCGTTTCGATAAGTTTCATTCCTTAAAGCCTCTATACGTTTTTCTAATGGTGGATGAGACATAAACAATTCAGAAAATTTTGCTTTTTTCGCACCATTAATGCAGAATGCTAAAATTGAAGTATCCTCACTTGGTTCATGGCTAGTTTTTAGTTTTTCTAAAGCGGCAATCATTTTTGTACTGCCTACTAATTTAGCCGAACCAGCATCAGCGTGGAATTCTCGATAACGAGAAAACCACATCGCTATAAGGCTTGCTAAAATACCAAATACGGTTTCAAAAACCATAACTATTAAGAAATAGGTTAACTGTGATAAACCACGATTACGATCATCCAATGCTTGAGCTACAACAGATGCTAACATTCTTGAAATAAAAATAACAAAAGTATTAAGAACTCCTTGTAATAAAGTCATTGTGACCATATCACCATTAGCAACATGACTCATTTCATGACCGATTACCGCTTCAGCTTCATCTTGAGTCATAGTATTTAATAAACCAGAACTTACTGCAACAAGAGAACTATTTTTAGTTGCACCAGTTGCAAAAGCATTAACATCTTGAGCATGATAGATGGCAACATCTGGCATTTTTATATTAAGTTCCGTTGATAATCGACGAACAACATCAAGTAACCATTGCTCTTGACCATTACTAGGTTGAGTTATGATTTGTCCTTCAACTGACCTTAAAGCCATTTTCTTAGATAATAGAAGTGATATAAAAGATCCTCCAAAACCGAAGATTGCTGCAAATATAAGTAATCCTAAAGTACTATGCGCATCAACGCCTAAAATACTTAGAATGATTCCAAATACAAACATAACGGCTAAGTTAGTTAGAATAAATAATCCAATTCGCATTATGAAAGTGTCCTTATTTTATTTAGGTGCTAAGATTTTAATAAAAATTAATTATAATCCAGTTTATTTTCAAAATAACTTTTTCTGCAATGTTACTGATGGAATATGCTTACTATAATTTTCTTCCATCAGAATTTTAATCAATATAAGAGCCAAACAATTATATTGTTTTATCTAACTCCCATTCAGCAGCAATTGGAAATGCACTCATCATAAAACTAGCTACTTTTGATATTTGTTCGTCAGTAATAGTTCGGTGATCATTTAAACAAAATACTTCGCATTTGCCTTCTTTAATTTTTAACAATAAATTAGATAATTTAGAATCTAAATTAGGATCATCAGAGCTAACATATTCATATCTAATTGAAGATAAGACACTATTTCCTTGTATATATGAGAAATATGATGACATAAGATATAAAGGAGAAATGGTTTCAGTTTCTCTAAATCTAGAACGACTTGTTTTATCTATTTGTTTTTGAAAATGATTAATCATTTTATCAATAACATGAATATTTTTAATCATTGGCGCATGCAAAGGCCAAAATGAAGGCCAAGTATTGAATTTTTCATAAAAACACTGAGCTGTGAATAAAGATAGTTGGTTTGTAGGTTCACTATCTGCAAAGACTTCCCCATAAGCATTAGGGATGGGCTCAAGAAATAATTTTGCTATACCATTAGGATGAATAAAATGTTGCTTATTAACTGGAGAACCAAAAAAATAATCATCATTTGCATATATGAAATTATCCGATAATCCTTCTATTTTATGAATCCAAGATTCGATAGCAACAGAATTAAATACAGGTAAACACGTTTTATCATTACATATATCACTATGATTAACCATTACGATTTGTTCATGATCAGTATCCAACCAATATGGTACTTGATGATCTGTAACTATAAATATTTTTCTTATAAACTTAGCATACGAAGCAACACTACGTAAAGAGTACCTCAATTGTTCATAATCAACAAAACGTGTATCTTGATTCTGAGGATTTTCACCTGAATATTGACTCTTTTTTTCCAACCATTCTGGATCATTATCACTTACCCAAGTGTATACTATATCAATCGGGCCTTCATATTCATCGAAAAGAAATGAATTTAATTCTAACATTGACTTAGTATTATCAATATTCTGAATATCTTTTCCCAACCTAATTGGAGCAAATGAATGTACTGTTTTGTTAACATGGGCTTTGGGAATAAATTGAATTTGAGTATTTTTGTTTCTTGTCATAACACCATGTGGAGTCATATACCAAGGATCAAATTGAAATATTGTATTTTTATATACATATTTATCATCATGAAAATATAATCTAACTAAATCATACCTATTGTTTCCTTCAACAATATATACACTTTTAGTAAATTTTTCGCTATTCTTAATTAATTCTATAATATTTTTAACAAATTGATCTTGTATCGCAATTCTAATAATGTGATTCCAGCAAGTATGGACTATATGATAATTAATACCAGCTTTATCTAAAAGGCTAAATAGTATTTTATCTTGACCGTGCGGTGTAATAAAGTTTTCAATTAAATTCGATAATCTTACCACTGTTGTATTATTTTGTTTTACTTTTTCTGAAGAATTTTTAATATTTAAATTAGGTTGTTGCATTTTTTTATCTCGAACTTGAGGAATAACAATATTTTCAGCTAAATTTGATTTCTGTTTTACTTTTTCTGAAGAATTTTTGATATTTAAATTAGGTGTTTGTAGCAAGTTTTTTTTGTCATTTTGTTTGTAAAATAAAAATGAATCTCTAAAAAAAGCTTTAGGATTTTTTATTAGTTTTCGAGTTTTTCTAATTATTTTAGACATCATAATTATCCTCAATAGCGGAATTTTTAATCATGTCGCATTTTATATTGTTAGAAAAATATGCCAAGTCTAGTTTACTTATAGCATTAGATAATGAATATTGCTCGATTTTTTTCTTATCAACAAATCCTAATGACGGATTATTTGTATATTCTTTTATTTTATTTGATAATGAATTAACACTTTCATTATCAAATAGGTAATTATCTGACTCCAGTATTTCTTTAAATGATGGAATATTTGTGGCAATAATTCGACATCCAGAATTTATTGCTTCTAACAAGACAAGACCAAATGATTCAAAACGCGAAGGGATTACACATATATCTGCTATGTCCAGCATATATGCTGCATTAAATATTTTTCCAGTAAATATTACGTTCTTTGATGCAATTGTTTTTAAATACGAACTTTCAGCACCATCACCAACAATAATTAATTTATATCCTTCAGGATTAGCTTTATTGAACGCTCTAATAAGTATGTCTGCCCCTTTTACCAAATCTAATCGACCAATATATATGATATATTTGT
>NZ_LZHK01000014.1:0-1301 GCF_001690415.1 Gilliamella sp. Imp1-1 | reverse complement strand
ATAAGGCTTTCATCACCCGAGCAATGTAACGGCGTGACACCCAAATATTCTCTTTCTGTAAATCAAAACGAATTCGTCTTGTACCATAAGACTGATAGCTCTGATTAAATAGCGTCACGATTTTATTGGCATAAAGCCCTACTGATTTTTGTCTATTCAATTTACACTGATAATAAGCATAATGTCTTGATAATCCTAAATATTGACATAGCTTTGTTATGCTATAACGATGTCGATTTGCTTTTAGGATAGCGATTTTCGTCCTATTATCAGTGCTGCTTGCTTTAAAATATCGTTTTCCATACGGAGTTGTTTAAGCTCTTTACGCAACGCGATTAACTCTTGTTCTTGTGGACTGCGATTATCTTTTGTTTTAAATGAGCCGCTTTGGCTTGCTTGCGTTATCCAATGGTCCAAAGCTGATGGTGTCAAATCATATTCGGCAACGATTTCACTACGTGATTTACCATGTTGGATAAAGACTGACCATTTGCTGTTTAAAATCATCTGTGAATGTTCGTCTTTTGCGTTTAATCTTATTCATATTTGTTCCTTTTTTAGTTGTGATAAGTTTACCTTACCCCTTAAAAAAGTTGTATGATTTAGTGTAGCCGATCCACAAAGTGGCACAAGAAGGATGTGTGCTCACGGAAAATCAATTACAGGCCCTTGAAAAAGCCAAAGCATCAAAAGAAGCGCATGGTGAAATTGAGACACATCATCCGGGTTATTTATGTGCACAAGATACCTATTATGTAGGGCACATTAAAGGCATAGGGAAAATATACCAACAAACATTTATTGATACCTATTCCAGACTCGCTTTTGCTAAAGTCTATACCGAGAAAAACAGTCTGATTGCTGCCGATATGCTCAATGATAAAGTGCTTCCTTTCTTTGACAACGAACAAGTGCCACTTTTACGCATTCTTACCGACCGAGGGACGGAATATAATGGCCATAAGGAGAGCCATGCTTATGAACTTTATCTTAATCTAGAAGATATTGAACACACCAAGACCAAAGCCTACAGCCCACAAACTAACGGTATTTGTGAGCGATTCCATAAGACGATGAAAACAGAATGTTATGATATTTTATTTCGACGTAAGATTTACACGCAATTGAGTGAAATACAAAACGATATTGAGCAATGGCTTGAGTTTTACAATCGGGAAAGAGCACACTCTGGAAAATATTGTTATGGGAAGACACCATGGCAAACATGGAATGATGCAAAAGGGTTGGTTAAGGAAAAGCAATTGGAGAATTTATTTTGCTCATCGGACACGCATTTTGTT
>NZ_LZHK01000013.1:0-78618 GCF_001690415.1 Gilliamella sp. Imp1-1 | reverse complement strand
TTTATCTCTCGACTTATTGTCGAAGGATGTCTATTGAGTAGCTGGGCTATCTCTTTTTTATTCTTTCCGGCTTGTAATAATACGAAAATCTGGTATCTTTCCTTCCTAGAAAGGTGATTATAATACATAGCAATCTCCAAACTGTGGTGGTGCGAAGGTGCTAGTATAAATCACCTTTCTACTTTCTTCACTCCACCGTGTTTAAAATTGCACTTCATGTTTGAATCCAGGTGCGCTAAACAAGAGCGATAAATATGTGTAATTTTGGCACAATGTAAAAAACAAAAGAGTTTGAAAGTTTACTGTGAAAAAACTATTTGTACATTAACTTACTATGATATTGTCGACGATATTCGGTTGGTGTTCGTTCTGTCTTTTTTTTAAAAATCCGACAAAAATAATTACTATCTTTAAACCCCGATGCTAGAGCAATTTCTTTTATATTTAGAGCATAATCCTTTAGTAGCGATTTTGCATATTCTAAGCGAATATGATTTAGATATTCATTTAACCCTCTTTTTCCCTCGCTTTGAAATAGATGTGATAAGTAATTGGGTGAAATGTAAAACATATTAGCTAAAAAGTCGCGTGTAATATTCTCACGAAAGTGAGTATCAATATATTGGCGAATGGCTTCATATAGGCAAGTAGTTTTGGATGATGTTTTGATATTGATATTTAACAAATCGAGCGTGTTGCTAAGTAAACTGTGAATAAGATAGTAAGCAGTTTGATTTTGTTTACATGATTGGTTTTGCCAGATAAGTTCGGTCAGAGCTTGAATAATAAATGTACCAACCCGCGGGCCTCGTCTTGGTGTGTTAATTTGCCCAAGCGGAATTAGTTGTGTGCCATCCCAATGCCATAGGCTTATACCAATTTGTTGTTTACCAAACAATATGTTTAATAAAGTAACAGGGCTTGTCCAAATGGGTTTGTTCCAGCTTTGAGCGGAAATATATAAAAGATCATTAGTTGATAATATTTTTTCAATAACTTTGCCATTACTATCTGCCCATAGCATCTGTTGCTTTCCTTCTAATATAAGTTCAATTCTAGGAAAGTTGACTTGGTAGGCAAGTGAAGGCGGACAAGCATTACTATTGGCAAAATAGATATGATTAATTGACTCTTGGTTATTGACTAGTTTGGCTAGTTTTTCGTTAATGATTTTTGTCATAAATTAAGTTAATGATAAATCAAGCGTGTACTATCGTTTAGATTATATACGGATATGGAAAAGATGAAAATAAGTATAACTTTTTATTTTATAAATTAATGTTAATTTTTTGTTGTGTGATCTAAATCTCAATTTCTTATTTAGCGTACAAAAATCCAGTAAATGACAAAATTGTCTTCTAGGCGATTTTGTCAGTTTTTTTTACTATAGCTGTAACGCAAAATTTGAATACAAAAAGCGTTATATGTATACGTTAATAGATGTTTGTTGGTTTTAGCTGGGAGTTAACCATGGAATTATATTTAGATACCGCCGATATTGTCGCCATAAAACGTTTAGCTAAGGTGTTACCTATTAGTGGGGTTACCACTAATCCAAGCATTGTAGCAAAATCGGGCAAGCCAATTTTTTTGTTATTAAATGAATTACAAGAAGTATTGGGTTCAGATAAATTACTATTTGCTCAGGTACTTTCAAGTAATGCTGATGAAATGATAAAAGAAACTTATCAGCTTAGAAAAGCAGTACCATCGATTGTGACTAAAATTCCTGTTAATGCTCAAGGATTGATTGCAATTAAAGAATTAACCCAGCAAGGAATTCCAACTTTGGGAACGGCTGTCTATGGTGCAGGGCAGGGATTTTTAGCTGCATTAGCAGGGGCTAAATATATTGCACCTTATGTTAATCGCATTGATGCTCAAGGCGGAAATAGTAAAGATACAGTACTGGAATTACAAAAATTGTTAGATTTGCACTGTCCACAATCGCTGGTATTAGCCGCAAGCTTTAGAACACCAAGGCAAGCGTTAGACTGTATACTTGCTGGTTGTAAGTCTATTACGTTGCCAGTGGATGTGGCTGAGCTATTTATTTCTGATCCAGCTGTTGATGCGGCGATTACTAAGTTTGATCAAGACTGGTGTAATGCTTTTGGTACGTTATCGTTTTAAATTTATTTTTTAATTTGATTTTTTCTAAACTTGTTTCATCGCTTTTGGGTTAAACAAGTTTATCTATTTTTTCAATTATAAAAATAGCATTATTCTAATATATTTTGTTGTATGATGATGGCATCTAGCAATAAATTTAGGGATCAGTTGATGGATGAAAAAATAGAAAAAATCAAATTCAATAAGAAAGTCATCGTTAATGCGTTATTAACGGTATTGAATATTGAAAAAATATCTCCCAGTTTTATTCGCATACAGTTTAGCAGCGATAAACCAGTAAATATCGATCCATTATGGGTTTGTCCGTATTTAAAATTGCTTTTTCCTGATCCTTCAACCAATGTAATTACTTTCCCTAAACTTGATGATAATAATAAAATCGCTGTTGGTGATAAGCAACGTCAGCTAGTTCGTAGTTATAGTGTGCGCGAATTTGAGCGTGCCTCTAATCAATTTTTTGTTGATTTTGCTGTTCATGATACAGGTTTGGCTTCAGTGTGGTCGCAAAAAGCTAAGATTGGTGACCAAATCGGTTTGATTGCGGCAGCTAGCAAGTTGCGATTTACTGATAATTGTTTGGTGTTAATGGGGGATATTTCGGCTGTGCCCGCCATATGTTATACGCTTGAACATCTACCCCAAAATCAGAAGGCTTTTGCCTTTATACAGGTTAATCATAAAAGTGATATAGTGCCGTTGCCAGATAATAAAAATATTAAGGTGAATTGGTTTATACAAAATAGGGATAATCCCTTTCAATTAGTTGATGCGGTAATTAATGCTGATTTATCAGAGCAAAATAAGTTGTTGTTTTGGGGAGGAATGGAGCGTTCGTTGGCACAATCTGTGCGTCATGCTATTAAAGATAAATATATACATTTGTCGCCTGATGCTTTTCATATTACTAGTTATTGGCGAGAAGGTTTCGTCGAAGGCGAATTTAAACATCGTGAATAATTAACGGTTACTTTTATGAATATTCTTGCTCATTTACATTTGGCTACGATAGCACGTAGTTCGTTGATTGGTAATACAGTAGCTGATTTTGTTAAAGGTGATCCTTATTTAATTTATAACTCTAATATTGCCGATGGCATTATGCTACACCGTAAAATTGATAGATTGACCGATAGCCTGCTTGAAGTTAAGAAAGCTAAGCTGCTGTTTAGAAAATCGCATCAGCGAGTTGCACCCATTACATTAGATATTGTGTGGGATCATTTTTTGTCAAAGCATTGGGCTAATTATGGTTTGTTATCGAGTGTGTCTCAATTTAATCAAGTAACAAAAGCTCATATCCAACCTTATATTGACGTTTATCCGGCAGATTATCAGCATTTTATGAATTCAATGTGGCAAGGGGAGTGGCTCGAAAATTATGCTTTTATTGACTTTGTTGGTAATGTCCTTAGTGGCATGGCAAATAGACGACCAAAATTATATTTGTTAAAAGAAACAATTGTTGATGTTAAGCTGCATTATGCTCAATTAGAGTCGTTATTTTTTTTGTTATATCCCAAAATCTGTTTAATAGTAAAAGATAGCACCAGCTAAACTGGATTTTGGTGCTACCAGTTCAAGCCGCTGTGCTTAAACCAGTAGTGTTTTAGATATTTACTGTTAATTTGGCAATATCAGTTTGCCATCCGTTTTTTGGATAATGCTGTTGCTATTTGGCGTTTGGGCTATCGGTTTTAGGTTGTTGTTGGTTATTTGTGGCGCATAACCACTTTTGCCTCCACGAGTTTTAGTACGTACAACTTGGCTTACTGGTAGCGTAGCGTTGTTGGTTAAGTTAGCCCATAACCACTCGATGGCATCTTCGCCATAATAATCAATTGGTAGTAATGTGTTGTCAAATGGGGCTCTGCCATCTAAGTAGCTGGCATTTTCTACTTCAATGTATCGCAGTTGTGATTGTTTACCTTCAACCAAGCTGTTTAATGCGACATAAGCGCGCGATGTATAGTTTGGTAATTGTTTAACATTGTTCCGACCATGGACAATAAAGGTTTTTATACCATGTAAGTTACCCGATGCCATAACTTGTTTTATGCCTTCGTTAACTCGTGGTTCTTGTGATTTTTTATAAACACAGATCGATCCTTTGGTGCCGTAATCGATTGTATTTTTCGTTTGCGAGCTAGAATAAAATTCACGTCTTGGGGTGTTGAGATCTTCGTTTTCAACTAGATCCAAAACCGTTGCATTACGGCCATTCCAAAGCGGTAAATGACCGTTAGCCATTCCCCATATTTGTTCAAACGAAATTTCTTTTAATGGTGCAACTTTTCCTGTGTTGTTAATTGGGTTTTGCTGGGTGCTTGCTACCGAAAAATTGCACATATTTTCGGTGACACTATATTTGCCATAGGCACTAATATATTGATAAGGTAGACCAATGGATTCAGTGTAGTAAAAATAGGGTAGTTGGATGTCCATTTCTGGTGTCCAACCATTTTTATGTAGTTTTTCTAGCGCTTCTTTTGGTGTTCCTGTAGTAAGTAACTTTGCTTTTTTAAGGGCGTTACAGCGCTCTTGTGAATAAAGAAAATAATCCGCATAAGGTACATAAGCATCGTCTTTATAAGCTGTTATGGCTGGTATGGCACATGGTATATATAACGCACCATAAGCACTGTAATTAGCAATAGATTTGGCTTCTAACTTTTGCGAGTTGTTGTTGCCGATTTTGAGTTTAACTGAGGCTTTGTCAAGATTTGGTTGAATTTGTGGATTAACTGCAACAATACCGTCAATCATATTTTGATCATCTAATTCGCCAGCTTTTAATGCTGCTCCACCACCATCACTTGCGCCATAGACTAAAACCAGAGTGTTGTCTTTGTTGAATATAGCTTGATCATTCGGTGAAAACTTAATATTAAGTTCATAAAAAGCAAATTCTAGGGATTTTAATACGTGTTCCCCCCAGCGGGCTTCGGCATTGAGTTGCGAGTGTAGTTGTTTTATAGCATAGCGGTGGGGATATTTTTTAATATATTTTTCTTCATTATTAATCCAAGGAGAAAATAAGATGTTACCATTTTGCACTTCTCCCCATACGGTGAACCCAAGTTTGCGTTCAATATCATAAATGCCGTTACCTAGCCCTTTGTCGTTATATACTACTGCACAGTTGTGACGGAGTCCCCACAATCCACGAATTTGTATATCTTTGGTATTAAATACTCCATCCGAATCACTAGCGGGAACCGCAACAATGCAAGGTTTATTTTTGTTAAAATCAAGTGGAATTTGTAGCAACATGCCAACACCGTCTTGCCTTTGTACAGCTGATATTTCGGTACCTGCAATTTTACCGTCAAACAAAGGGGTTAGTTCTTGCTTTCTAAAACCAAATAGTGTTCCTTCACCAATTTTGGTGTCAATATAGCGATTTAGTTTGGCTTGTCGGCGTTCTTGAAAGTTTGGTTTAGCTGGAATTTCAACTTCTGGCACGATAATAGTGGTTGATAATGGGGTAAACCCAAGTCCAGCTGTAACAAGGTCATCACTATCACCATCATAATAAGCCAATGTATTGCGAACTAGCCACTTTGGCTTTTTAATTGTGTTATCAATTGGGGATGGCGTGCTGCTGTTAGTTTCAGTATTGGTTGTTATAGTTGTGGTTGACGTTGCCGTTTTGCTATCGGCTTTTGTATTGTTTTTGTCAGTACCAGCGTTTATGTTAGAGGTGGCTGATTTTGTGGTATTGGACTGTGCCATTAATGGCATAGTAACAGCGACAAAAAATATTAATGAGGCTAACGTTCTTAATTTTATCTTTTTCATTTTCAATACCATGCAATGTTATTCTGCTACATAAAATCTTAATAAAAAATTAGGTATATGCTAGTTAACACGTTATATAGTTTTAATTTTTTTACGTGTGATTATACACTATATTTTTGTTATGCGTTATTAGGTAAATTGAGATTGCAAATTGCCCAAAAGGCAGCAATGATTTTCTCTGATAATCTTCTTTTTTGTACACAAATACCAACATCAAACGGTTCCATTAAGTTTGTTGACCATTCGGTTATGCGCTCTCTGATTCGTTCAGGGCTATTGTCCATTACGACTTTAGGTAATAAGGCTACCCCACAACCTAAAGCAACCATCGATACAATGGCTTCGTGTCCTGCAACCGTAGCATAAATTTTGGGATTGGAAATTTTTCTTTGCTTAAACCATAAATCAATACGGTGGCGACTAGGGCCATGTTCAGGCAATATAAAGGGAATATTATGCCAGTCAGGCTGTTTTTGATGTAGTTTGTCACTAAACGTGCTATTAAGTTTAGGTATTAGCAATACCATTTCAATTTCGCCAAATTTTAAAAACTCAATACCCGTAGGGAGCTGTTTTGGTTTACCTGCTATAGCTAAATCGGCTTCATTTGCTTGAATTTTCTTTACAGCGTCAGCAGCATCACCCGTTGATAGTTTGATTTCAACTAGTGGATAGTGGATTCTAAAGCGATCAAGTATTTCAGGTAGATGGCTATATGCAGCGGTGACTGAACAAAATAGAGTGAGCTCACCGACAATTTGTTGGTTAGATTGATCTAAATCATATTTTAGTTGTTGGTGCATATTTATTACTTGTTGAGCAAAACGTTTAACTTTTTCGCCCTCCGAAGTGATTTGTACTTGCCTATTGTCGCGAATAAATAGCAGGTGACCAAAATGTTCTTCAAGTCGTTGGATCTGCCTTGATAAAGTTGATGGACTAACATGCATAGCATTTGCTGTTATACTAAAGTGACAGGTTTCGCATAAATGTAAATATAATTTTAAATCACGAATGTTCATAGCAAATTCCAGTTTTATACTTAAACACATAGTTACCTGAAACTTTTTAACAAAAAGCAGTAAAATAGTGCATTACTTATCTTAAGGTAAATATTATGCATAGATAAATAAATAAGGCAAATAACGTTACATATAACATCAATGGCAAAATGGACAGATACCTGCTAAAATATACGATTATTTTTGTGTGGGTTAAAACAGTTTTATGACAGAACAAACTTATTTAGACGAAGTTAATGCACGTCGCACTTTTGCAATTATTTCTCATCCCGATGCTGGTAAAACAACCATTACCGAAAAGGTATTGTTATTTGGTCATGCAATTCAAACAGCTGGTACAGTTAAAGGCCGTGGCGCTAATGCCCAGCATGCTAAGTCAGACTGGATGGAAATGGAAAAGCAACGTGGTATTTCAATTACCACATCTGTGATGCAGTTTCCTTATAATGACTGCTTAGTTAATTTATTAGACACTCCAGGGCACGAGGATTTTTCTGAAGATACTTATCGTACGTTAACAGCGGTTGATAGTTGTTTGATGGTAATTGATGCAGCAAAAGGGGTTGAAGATCGTACTCGCAAATTAATGGAAGTGACACGATTACGCAATACACCAATTTTAACCTTTATGAATAAGTTAGACCGTGATATTCGCGATCCAATGGAACTGCTTGATGAGGTTGAAAACGAGTTAAATATTATGTGCGCCCCTATTACTTGGCCGATTGGTTGTGGCAAGTTATTTAAAGGTGTTTACCATTTAGCTAAAGACGAAACTTACCTTTACCAATCAGGGAAAGGTCATACAATACAAGAGGTCCGAATTATTAAAGGGTTAACTAACCCTGATTTGGATTTAGCGGTGGGTGATGATTTAGCGCAGCAACTGCGTGAAGAGCTTGAATTAGTGCAAGGCGCATCAAACGAATTTGATTTAGATGCTTTCTTGTCAGGCGATTTAACGCCAGTCTTTTTTGGTACGGCATTGGGTAATTTTGGCGTGGATCATATGCTTGATGGTTTAACAGCTTGGGCACCAACTCCTCAACCTCGTCAAACCGATAAGCGCGAAGTCGAATCATCAGAAGAAAAGTTCAGTGGTTTTGTTTTTAAAATTCAAGCCAATATGGATCCCAAACATCGTGACCGCGTTGCATTTATGCGCATTGTATCGGGTAAATATGAAAAGGGTATGAAGTTACGACATGTACGTATTGCTAAAGATATCAATATTTCTGACGCCTTAACATTTATGGCAGGTGATCGTGAACATGTTGAAGAAGCCTATGCTGGTGATATCATTGGTTTACATAATCATGGCACCATTCAAATTGGTGATACCTTTACACAAGGTGAAGATCTAAAATTTACAGGCATTCCTAACTTTGCACCAGAACTGTTTCGTCGAATTCGTCTTAAAGATCCACTTAAACAAAAGCAGTTATTAAAGGGGTTAGTTCAATTGTCCGAAGAGGGTGCTGTACAAGTGTTTCGTCCATTAACCAATAATGACTTAATTGTGGGAGCTGTAGGGGTGCTACAATTTGATGTGGTGGTTGCTCGTTTAAAATCAGAGTATAACGTTGAAGCCATTTATGAGCCAGTTAATGTGACAACAGCGCGTTGGGTTGAGTGCTCAGATGTAAAAAAACTGGAAGAGTTTAAACGAAAATGTGAACAAAATTTGGCCTTAGATGGCGGGGATAATCTATCTTATGTGGCACCAAGTATGGTTAATTTAAATTTAACTCAAGAAAGATATCCTGATATTGAGTTTAGAAAAACTCGAGAACATTAATTGTATTCATCACAAAATAGCGGAATCTATCATTATGTTTAAGCATTTTGATACATCCGCTTCTTTCTTTTTAACCGTATTTTTTTGATGATAAAGTCAAGCGAGTGAATATTATGGATTTGAAAAATAAAAAAATAGTCAATTTAATAATTAGTAGTGTTATTGGATTATTAACTATGACTACTTCACCGATATTGTTTGCTATTGAAAATAAGCTTGTGAGCCCAGTTTTGTTAGAAAAAGTTCAGCAAAGCGAGCGCGATAAGCGCCAATATGAAGTGGTTGAGCTAGCAAATAAAATGCGAGTGTTACTTGTTTCAGATCCTAATGCTGTAAAATCACTGGCATCATTAGCACTGCCTGTCGGCTCGTTGCAAGATCCCAAAGAGCAACAAGGGTTGGCTCATTATGCTGAACATATGGTATTAATGGGATCGAAAAATTATCCAGAACCAGCAAGCTTTTCTCAATTTTTAAGTCGTCATTCGGGAAGTTATAATGCTAGCACTACAGCACATAGAACGGCTTTTTATTTTGAAGTTGAAAATAGCGCATTTGATAAAGCACTGGATTATTTAGCTGATGCTATTGCTGAGCCCAATTTAGATCCTAAATTTGCCGATAAAGAACGTAATGCAGTTAACGCTGAATTGACAATGGCCAGATCAAATGATGGTTTTAGGATCGGGCAAGTTGATTCTGAAACAATTAATCAAAACCATCCAGCTTCTCAATTTTCAGGCGGTAATTTAGAAACGTTAAGTGATAAAGAAAATAGTAAATTACAAGATGCTTTAGTGAATTTTCATAAAGATTATTATTCAGCCAATATTATGGTTGGAGTGATGTATAGCAATCAGTCGATCAATAAATTGACAAAATTAGCTGAAAATAGTTTTGGTAAAATCCCTAATAAAAATATTAATGCCCTAATAGTTGATAAACCCGCTATAACACCAAATGTGTTAAATAAACAAATTTCTATGGTACCAGCACAACCCAAAAAGCTATTGTTTTTACAGTTTCCGATTGAAAATAACTTGGCTAAATTTGCTGATAAAACCGATGAGTATATTACTTATTTAATCTGTAACAGTAGTCATAATACGTTGTCTGATCAGTTACAAAAACAAGGTTTAATTGAAGGAATTAGTTCATCTATCAATCCTATCCGTTATGGTAATAGTGGTATATTGAGTATTAATGTGAGTTTAACCGACGATGGACTTGCTCAAAAAGATAAAATTATTGGCGCTATTTTTAATTATTTACAGTTGATTCAAAAAGAGGGTATTTCTGACGCTTATTATCAAGAGATTCAAAAGGTATTAGCGTTAGAGTTTAAATATCAAGATGTCGAGCGTGATATGTCATATGTAGAATGGCTATCAGATCAAATGTTGTTGTATCCAGTTCAAAATGTGTTAAATTCAGATTATGTTGCTACTCATTTTGATAAATCAGCTATTACAGCACGTTTAAAAAGTTTGACTGCCAATAATGCTAGAATTTGGGTGATTTCGCCAAACCAAACTACCAATAAAACTGCTTATTTTGTCGATGCGCCTTATAAAATTGATAATATCACTAGCGAGCAAAAAGCAAGTTGGTTAGCACTAGGCAAAAATTTTACATTTAGTTTGCCTGAGCTCAATCCTTATATACCTGATAATTTTACGATTTTAAAACAAAATCGTAATCAAGCGCAACCTGAAAAATTTAGTAGGCGCGGTAATCATATTCATTTTGCTAGCCAGTATTTTAAAAATGAACCTAAAGCTGCTATTGTTGTTTCATTACGCAATAATCAGGCTACTAGCGACGTAAAAGCTGTGGTTGCTTTTAATCTGCTTGATTATATTGTTAGTCGTAATTTAGAACAATTACGATTTCAGGCTGGAGTTGCTGGTATTTCATTATCAACTGGTAATGATAATGGCTTAATGATTTCAGCCAGCGGTTTTAGTCAGCATTTACCAAAAATGGTTACGGCCATACTTGATAACTATCGCAAGGCCACTATTGATGAGCAAAGTTTAGCATTAGCTAAATCTTGGTATTTGCAAGAATTGGATAAAGCCGATCATGCTAAGAGTTATCGGTTAGCGGTTAATCCTATTAATGCATTGTCGGTATTACCGCATTATTTTGAACGAGATGAAAAACGACAAATTACAGCAAATATGACCATTAATGATGTGTTAGCTTACCGTGATAACTTATTAACTCACTCAGTACCTTATATGCTTAGCTTGGGTAATTTGTCTAACGAGGACTCTTTAGATCTTTATCATGCCATCCAGAAAACATTAGTGCGTGATGTTGAATTTACTCCTGTTAATAATATTCAGATTAAAAACTCGTTAGAGGCTAAAATAACTCAACATGCAAAAAGCACTGATAATGCTTTAATGATGAGCTATATTCCAATGGGTTATGATCGAATTAGTAGTAGCATGATAAGTTATACTCTTTCTAAAATTATTTCACCTTGGTTTTATGATCAGTTACGCACCAATGAGCAACTTGGTTATGCTGTATTTGCAGAGCCTATTACGGTTGGTGATTCGTCGGGAATGAGTTTTATTATCCAAAGTAATCAATATGATCCGGCTTATTTAATTAAACGCTACCAAGAATTTTATCCAGTTATGCTGAATAAATTGCAAGCATTATCGAAAAAAGATATTGAGCAATATAAAAAAGCGGTACTTGATGAATTGAAAATGCCTCCGCAAACATTGGATGAGGAGTTTGGTCGTTATATGCCTGACTACCGTAATTCACGTTTTGCATTTGATTTAAAGGATAAAAAAATCGAGCAATTGCAAAAAATTACTAAGCAAGATTTGATTGATTTTTATAAACGTTCAGTAATGCAACCTAACGGATTTGTAATGGCATCACAAGTACTTGGCAATACAACTGATATATTAAAGCAGCCACAAGCAATAACTGAGTATACCGAATATAAGAATGCATCAGCTTTGCAGGCTATATTACTACAGTCACAAACTAAATAAATTGTTATAAATAATAGAAAAGTTAATTCAATAGGAGAAAAAACTTAGATAGGAATAAAACATTTTGCCAAAAATTGGCATTGCTATCACCTTGTGATACACTGCCAAAATCTTAATAGTTTGAGTGTATTATGATTACTGGATCGATTGATTATTGTGCTATAGGTCAGCGTCTGCGTGCGTATCGGATTGCTGCCTCTTTGAGGGCTGAAGATGTTGCAGAAAGTCTTAAAATTTCAAGAGCAGCAGTATATCGGTTAGAAAAAGGAGAGATCGTTAAAATTGAAACTCTAGAGCGATTGGCTTCCTTACTTGATACATCTTTTGCTAGTTTACTTGGCATTGATACTGAATACTATTCGAGTGGTGAAGGCTTTTTTGAACGTATGCGTCAATTAGAAGAGCAATCAACTCATATCTATTCTCATTTCGATCCTTTTTCATTTTTATTAACTTCTTCTGATTATTTGTCTCATTTAGCGATGATGTTAAATGAATCGAGTAAACCCGCTGATCCTCAAAAATATGCCACTACCTTATCCATTTTAAAAGATCGTAAAACTCAGTTCTGTCAATCAATTCCAAAAGTTATTAATTTAATCAGTTTACGTAATGTAGAACGTTTTTTACATATTGGTTTGGTAGGCAATTTAACTATTTCGCCGGGTAAAAAATCGGAAAGAATGCTACTAGCACGCAAAGAAGTTTATCACTTAATTCAGTTAATTGAACAACAATCTCTTGCGCCAACAATTGCTATTACACAAGAAGCTATTCCGTCAATTGCTTTTCAGATTTTTTATCAAGATGGGAATCCTATTTCATTAGCAATGAGCCCATTTCGATTAGGTGAGTTACCTAATGTTACTACCGGTATTGCATCGATTACGTCATCTTATGAGGCAATTAAACGGTATCGCCATTTATTTGATAAGTTATGGGAAAATAGTGCTAAAGATAAGCAAGCAATTGATTTATTGAAAGCGACGTTAGAGAAATTTTAAAGAATATTAAAGAGAGTCCTTATGTTATCCTTAACATTACAACCGATAAAAAGATTTAATGGTACTATCAATTTGCCTGGTTCAAAAAGTGTTTCTAATCGTGCGTTATTACTATCAGCATTGAGTAAAGGTAATACACGGTTAACGAATTTACTTGATAGTGATGATGTGCGTTATATGCTTGATGCGCTTGCAGCATTAGGTGTGAAGTACCAGTTATCACACGATCGCACGATTTGTGATGTGCAAGGTGTGGGCGGTATTTTGCAATCCGACCATGCATTAGAGCTTTTTTTGGGTAATGCTGGTACAGCAATGCGTCCTTTAACTGCTACGTTATGTCTTGGAAATAATAATATTGTGTTAACGGGCGAACCACGCATGAAAGAACGCCCAATTGGTCATTTGGTCGATGCTTTGCGACAAGTTGGAGCTAGAATTGATTATCTTGAAAATGAAGGCTATCCACCACTACATATTCAAGGCGGTTTTACAGGTGGTGATATCAAAGTTGATGGTTCGGTATCTAGCCAATTTTTAACTGCACTATTAATGGCTGCGCCATTAGCAAAACAAGACACAGAAATTACTATTATTGGTGATCTTGTTTCTAAACCTTATATTGATATTACAGTCAAAATGATGGCTATGTTTGGTGTTTTAGTTACCAATCACAATTATCAAAAATTTACTGTTAAAGCTAATCAGTGTTATCAATCGTCAGGCGATTATTTAGTTGAAGGCGATGCGTCTTCTGCTTCTTATTTTTTAGCAGCGGCTGCAATTAAAGGCGGTAGTGTTAAAGTAACTGGCATTGGAAAAAATAGCTTACAAGGCGATACCCAATTTGCTCATGTACTTGAAAAAATGGGTGCTAAAATCACTTGGGCTGATGATTATATTGAATGTTCACATGGTGAATTAAATGGCATTGATATGGATATGAACCATATTCCAGATGCGGCAATGACTATTGCTACAACGGCATTGTTTGCTAAAGGTCCTACTACGATTCGTAATATTTATAATTGGCGAGTGAAAGAAACTGATCGCTTATATGCAATGGCAACTGAATTAAGAAAGGTTGGCGCAACTGTTGATGAAGGTCACGATTATATTACTATTATTCCTCCAGTTAAATTAAACCATGCCGAAATCGAAACCTATAATGATCATCGTATTGCTATGTGTTTTTCATTAGTGGCGCTTTCAGATACACCTGTGACAATATTAGATCCTAAATGCACAATGAAGACTTTTCCTGATTATTTCGAACAATTTAAACGATTAAGCGAAGAATGAAATGAATAAATCTGTTCCCGTTATTGCTGTTGATGGACCAAGTGGTGTCGGTAAAGGTACGTTATGTCAAGCATTAGCCAATCATTTTAAATGGCATCTTTTAGATTCTGGTGCTATCTATCGTGTGCTAGCACTTAGTGCGCTTAAGCAAGATATTGCGCTAGATGATGCCAATAAACTTGAACAACTAGCTCTTAATTTGCCACTAACGTTTGATACGCAAGGTTGTAATGTTAAAGTGTTATTAAATCAGATTGATGTGACTAAAGAAATCCGTACAGAACAGATGGGGGGAGCTGCCTCAAAAGTGGCGGCAATTAATTCGGTTAGAGTAGCTTTATTACAACGTCAACGTGACTTTAAACAAGCACCTGGATTGATTGCCGATGGTCGTGATATGGGCAGTGTAGTATTTAGTGATGCCCCTGTTAAGATATTTCTTGATGCTAGTGCCCAATCTCGTGCAGAAAGGCGAATGAAACAGTTGCAAGATAAGCAAAATAATGTTAAATTCGCCGAAATTTTGCAGGAAATAACTGCGCGTGATGAAAGAGACCGTCATCGCGCCGTTGCGCCACTTAAACCTGCAATTGATGCTCTAATAATTGATACTACATCACTGTCTATTGAAGATGTTTTTAATCAATCTATTAAGTATATAAACGAAAAACTTGCGTTGTAACTTAAATTATAGCGTGAAACTAGCTCCATTATAAGGATGTATGGAGTATTATAAACAACCCCACAAGACAGGATGTAATGTGGACGTTAAAATTAACTTAAGTATATAAATATGACTGAATCTTTTGCTCAACTCTTTGAAGAGTCTATCAATCAACTAGACACTCGTTCTGGTAATATGATCCGTGGTACTGTCGTTGCAATCGACAAAGATGTTGTTTTAGTTGACGCTGGTTTAAAATCTGAATCAGCGATTCCAGTAGAGCAGTTTAAAAATGCCCAAGGCGAATTAGAAGTTCAAGTCGGCGACGTTGTTGACGTTGTTCTTGACTCAATCGAAGATGGTTTTGGTGAAACTATCTTATCTCGTGAAAAAGCTAAGCGTCATGAAGCATGGCTTACACTAGAAAAAGCAGTTGAAGATGCTGCAACAGTTTTAGGTGTTATCAATGGTAAAGTTAAAGGTGGCTTTACGGTTGATCTTAATGGCGTTCGTGCGTTCCTTCCAGGTTCACTTGTTGACGTTCGTCCATTACGCGATACTTCTCATATTGAAAATAGAGAAATCGAATTAAAAGTTATTAAATTAGATCAAAAACGCAACAACGTTGTTGTTTCACGTCGTGCAGTTATTGAATCTGAAAATAGTGCAGAAAGAGAACAACTTCTTGAAAATCTACAAGAAGGTTCTGAAGTTAAAGGTATCATCAAAAATCTTACCGATTACGGTGCATTCGTTGATCTTGGTGGGGTTGATGGGTTACTTCACATTACAGACATGGCTTGGAAACGTGTTAAACACCCAAGTGAAGTGGTTGAAGTTGGTCAAGAATTACTTGTTAAAGTACTTAAATTTGACAAAGATCGTTCACGTGTATCACTTGGCTTAAAACAATTAGGCGAAGATCCATGGGTTTCAATCGCTAAACGTTATCCTGAAGGTACTAAAGTAACAGGTAAAGTAACTAACTTAACTGACTACGGTTGTTTTGTTGAAATTGAAACAGGTGTTGAAGGTTTAGTTCATGTTTCTGAAATGGACTGGACAAACAAAAATATTCATCCATCTAAAGTTGTTAGCTTAGGTGATGTTGTTGAAGTTGTTGTGCTTGAAATTGACGAAGAACGTCGTCGTATTTCTCTGGGCCTTAAACAATGTAAACCAAATCCATGGTTACAATTTGCTGAAACACACAATAAAGGTGATAAAGTTAGCGGTAAGATCAAATCAATCACTGATTTTGGTATCTTTATCGGTTTAGAGGGCGGTATTGATGGCTTAGTTCATCTTTCAGACATTTCTTGGAATATGCCTGGCGAAGAAGCTGTTAAAGCTTATAAGAAAGGTGATGATATTGAAGCTGTTGTTTTACAAGTTGATGCAGAACGTGAACGTATCTCTCTAGGTATTAAACAATTAGAAGATGATCCATTCAGTAGCTTTGCTTCTAACTATAAAAAAGGCACAATAGTTAAAGGTACAGTAAGTGCAGTTGACGCTAAAGGTGCAACCATCGAAATCGCTGAAGGTATTGAAGGCTACTTAAAAGCACAAGATATTGCTCGTGAGCGTATTGAAGATGCAACAACTGTATTAAAAGTTGGTGATGAAGTTGAAGCTAAAATTGTTAACATCGATCGTAAAACTCGTGCAATTTCGTTATCAGTACGAGCGAAAGATGAAGCTGATGAAAAAGAAGTTCTCGCAGCAGTAAACAACACAGCAACTCAAGAAGATGCATCATTTACTAATGCAATGGCAGAAGCATTTAAAGCTGCATCAAAAACTGAGTAAAAAATATTTATGTAAAGAGTAAAGAGGGCTTGCCCTCTTTTTCTTTTATGGGATAAAATGAAATAGTTACATGCCACATAAATAAATTAGGAGTGATCATGAACAGATCAGATTTAGTAGAACGAATTGTTAACTGGCGAACACATCTTCCTGTTCAACTAGTTGATGATTCAGTTAGAGATATCATTGAACAGATCGCTTTAGCTATGGAAAGTAACGATCGTGTAGAAATTCGAGGCTTCGGTAGTTTTAGTTTGAACTATCGAGCTCCACGTAAAGCAAGGAACCCAAGAACTGGTGGTAATGTTGAAGTGAAACATAAATATATACCTCACTTCAAACCAGGTAAAGAATTACGTGAAAGAGTAAATAATGCTGCAAACGCATAATCTTTAAATTTAACACCTAGATGGAAGCCTTTGAGTTAAATCAAAGGCTTTTTTGTTTTAGCTAGTTTAATTTTTATCATCTAGTCGTACTTACTTATTTAAATAACCTTTACCATTTATCATTAAGGAAAAACCAGTCAACGTTATGTTGATTTAAGTCGTTAAATCCCTCTTTTAAAATATGCAATATTGCGAATAATTTCAGTAAATTTTATTAAGATTAATGATTAAAATGGAACAAAGATCGAAAAATTCAACATCAATTATTTTTTTATAATATCAAGTGATAAACTTATATTGTTCAATTTAAAGATGGTAAGGTGCTAGTGCAAAAAATTTGTTCTTTGGATTTAATGGCTATCATGTTTTCATTAGGTTGTTTGCCATTACTCTTTTTGCCCCATTTATTGTCTGATCTATATTGGTGTTTACTTGCTTTTATCTTGTTTTTAATTGTGTTAACCGTTCCTGTTAATTTTCGTTGGTATTTATCTGTTTTTGTTGCATTTAGTTTAGGTTTTTTGTGGTCAACTGCTTATTCTAAGCAATATTTATCCAACATTTCTCCTTATATTGATAAAACGCTAGTTGTTCATGCCAAAGTAGTTAATATCAATACTCATCAGGCAGCAACGGTCAACGGACCTTATTACATGTCATTTTCTATTTTTTCCATTTCAGATGTTACGCTTGCAAATGATATTCCGATTTCTGTTTACTGGGATAGGTTAGATCCTCCTAAATCTGGGGAAATTTGGCAATTGACACTAAAAACAAAAGTTGTACATGGATACTTAAATGATGGAGGATTTGATAGCCAACGTTTTTCGATAGCAAATCGTAGCTTATTATCGGCTAAATTGGTTGATGCCAAGTTATTAAATGATAAATCTGACTTAAGACAATATATTACTGATTTGGCTATACCTTATATCGATTTATTTAGTTATAAAGGTATTTTGCTAGCCCTTGCTTTTGGTGATCGTTCTCAATTAGATGACGAGCATCGTATGGTAATGATGCAAACAGGTATTGCTCATTTAATGGCTATATCTGGTATGCATATTTTAGTTGTTTATGGACTTAGTTGCTTTTTGGCTAAAGCTATACTGTTTTTTATTCCAAAGCGTTTTATCTATTTTTTTGTACCAATTATAATAGGGTGGTTATGTGCATTTTTTTATGCATGGTTAACAGGTTTTAATCCGCCTACTTTGCGAGCTATGGTTGCTTTGTCAATTTGGATCTATTTTCGTTATAAAAAATATAAAATAAGTTCATGGCAAAAAATCAATCGGATCATTGCGTTGTTATTATTATTTGATCCATTGATGATTTTATCTGAAAGTTTTTGGTTATCTTGCTATGCAGTAATAACTTTAATTTTTTTGCATGATTGGGCGCCGCTTTCCAAAGCAGTAAGGCATAAAAAACGTTGGTATATAATTAGGATATTTTATTTGCAGTGTGGGTTAACCTTATTGCTGCTTCCAATTCAGTTTTTTGTTTTTCAAGGTGTTAGTGGAGTTTCGATTTTAACAAATCTAATTGCAATTCCTGTTATTTCATTAGTTACATTTCCTACCATTTTATTGGCGTTAATATTTAGTATTTTTGATTGTTTTTCTATTGCCTTATGGTTTTGGCTAATTGCTGATAAATCTCTAGAATGGCTATTTTTGAGTTTAAATTGGCTTAATCAATTATGGATTAACATCCCTTCAGATTTTTATTTATTAGGTCTTTTAGGTTGGTTAACTGTAGTGATAATCCGTACAGGAGTTTGGCAACGCTTTAGCATTACTTTGCTCGTAATTTTGATGATACTGGTTACCCCTTCTTTTAAACAGCAACACTATCGTTGGCGGTTAGACATGTTAGATGTAGGTCATGGACTAGCTATCGTTATCCATGATGGTAAGTCTGCAATTTTGTATGATACAGGAGCTAAGTGGGAAAAAAGTTCCGCTATGGAAAGGGTTATTATTCCTTTTCTACAATGGCATAATTTGAATGTACAAGGTATTATTATTAGTCATCAACATAATGATCATGTTGGCGGTTTGAAATTAATTCAACTTATTTATCCTGAGGCATGGTTAATGAGTTCGTCTTCTGACTTTAATAATGATTATCAATGCTTAGCCGGTAATAGTGTTATTTGGAATGATCTGACGTTTAATGTGCTGTGGCCTAATCAGCTAGTTAGCGATGCTCAAAATAAGGATTCCTGTGTGGTGCAAGTTACCGATGGACGTTTTTCTGTATTGTTAACTGGAGATCTAGAACGTAATCAGGAATATCAGTTAGTTACTAAATATCGAAATCAGCTAACGTCTACTATTTTACAAATCCCCCATCATGGTAGTAGTACATCGTCAAGTTATACATTTTTAAATCATGTTAAACCAGTAAAGTCTTTGGCGTCTACATCTCGTTATAATCCTTGGAAACTCCCCTCCAATAAGGTAATGGCAAAGTATAAAGATTTACAATTAGACTATTATGTTACTGCTAGAACAGGTCAAATAAGTCTTTTTTTTGATAAACAAACATGGAAGCTAAAAACTATGCGAGGTGAAATTAAACCTAGATGGTATCATGATTGGTTTGGTAGTTTACCAAATTATGAGTAAAATAGGCTATCGTTTGCTATAGGCAACTATAACAATTGTTATATTGAGATATAAAACAATTTTACTAAATGTAATTGAGTGATGTTAAAGTTATGATTGAAAAATTGTGGTATGGTAAAAATCGTTTATTTTGGTTATTCATACCATTTTCTTTATTATATGGTTTGATTGCTATTTTCCGTCGCTTTTTATATCAAGTTGGTATTTTAAAATCTTGGCGATCTCCCGTACCTGTTATTGTTATTGGCAACTTATCTGTTGGCGGTAACGGTAAAACGCCACTAGTTATTAGTTTAATTGAATCGTTAAAACAAAAAGGCTTACAGGTTGGAGTTGTTTCACGAGGATATGGAGGAAAGGCTGATAATTATCCGCTTATTTTAGATAATACCACTACAACTGAACAAGCAGGTGATGAACCTGTGCTTATTTATCAACGTACTAATGTACCTATTGCTGTCTCACCTTATCGCTCTGAGGCTGTTCAAGCGTTATTAAAGCAGTACCAATTAGATGTTATTTTGACTGATGATGGTTTACAACATTATGCTTTAGCGCGTGATATTGAAGTGGTTGTGATTGATGGAAAGCGCCTATTCGGTAATGGATGGTGGATGCCAGCAGGACCCATGCGAGAGCGTGAAAGTCGATTAAAATCGGTTGATCTTATCGTCATTAATGGTGATAGCGTAAATAATTTAGCGCAGCAGTATCCTAATAAAACCTTTACTATGCAATTAATGCCATTGTATGCAGTGAATTTACTTTCTCAAGAAAAAAGAGCGTTATCTTCGTTGTCAAATATATGCGCTATTGCAGGTATTAGTAATCCAAAACGTTTTTTTGATATGTTAGGTAAAATGCAAGTGGATGTGGTCGAAACCGTTTCTTTTGCCGATCATCAAAAATTTACTTTACCGTTGTTAAATAATGTTACACGTAATAAACAAACACTTTTAATGACTGAAAAAGATGCAGTTAAATGTAGACAATTTGCTCAACAAAATTGGTGGTATCTGCCCATCGATGCGGTAATACCTGTGCAAGTTATTGATCAAATCTGTTTATTACTAGCTGAGACTAAATCCCAAGAGAAGAAAAAATGAAAGATATCCTATTAAACGCACTTGCTTGTCCTAAATGCCATGGTCGATTGCAATATAATGCTACTAATCAGCAGTTAATTTGTCATGCAGATAATTTAGTTTATACAGTTAAAGATAATATTCCGGTGCTGCTAGAATGTGAAGCTAAACCACTTAACCAATCTGAATGTATTCAAGAATAAATAATAAGGTCTTTAATTATGAACTTTTCGGTTATTATTCCCGCTAGGTATGCATCGAGCCGTTTACCAGGTAAGCCACTAGCGGATATTCATGGTAAACCTATGATTGTTCGTGTGATGGAGCAAGCAAAAAAATCATCAGCTAATCGAGTGATTATTGCAACAGATCATCAACAAGTTTATGAGGTAATCAAAGAGTATGGTGGTGAAGTCATTCTTACTAGTGACAAGCATAATTCTGGTACAGAAAGGCTGGCAGAGGTGATAAATACTTATCAGTTTACTGATGATGAGGTTATTGTTAATGTACAAGGGGATGAACCTTTAATACCGCCTGTTATTATTAATCAAGTGGCTGAAAATTTAGTGCAATATAAAACGGGAATGGCAACGTTAGCTGTGCCAATTGATTCTGTTGAAGAAGCATTTAATACTGGTGCAGTTAAAGTTGTGACAGATAAAGATGGTTATGCGCTTTATTTTTCAAGGGCTACCATACCTTGGGAGCGCGATCGTTTTGCGAAATTAACTGAACAGTTAAAACCATCGAGTATAGGTAATTTTTATCTTCGTCATATTGGTATTTATGCTTATCGTGCTGGCTTTATTCGTCAATATATTAAATGGGCGCCATCAACGCTTGAACAAATTGAGATGTTAGAGCAATTAAGAGTACTTTGGTACGGTGAAAAAATTCATGTCGCTGTGGCAAAACAACCTCCAGCAATTGGTGTAGACACTTTAGAAGATTTAGAAAAAGTAAGAGCGTTATTTAAGGAGTAAGCAATGGCAAACTTTACTGGCTTTACCCAAGCTGGGCTTAATTTTTTGCAAGACGCTTGGATTAATAACAGTAAACCGTGGTTTGAAGAACATCGTGCTATTTATGATAACGATTTAGTTAAACCGTTTAGGCTTTTGGTTGAACAATTAACACCAGAGATGCTCAAAATTGATGAGTGGTTTGAAACTCGCCCTGCTATTGGTAAAACGATTTCACGAATACATCGAGATACTCGTTTTTCAAATGATAAATCACTTTATCGTAGCCGATTATGGTTGACATTTAAACGACCAAATAAAGATTGGAAAGAAGCGCCCGCTTATTTTTTTGAAATTAGCCCAAGTAGTTATCAATATGGACTTGGTTATTATTGTTCATCAAAACAAACGATGGATATCTTTCGAGACGAGATTCTTAACGATACTAAGAAATTTTTAGCAATGACACGTTGCGTCAAAAAACCATTTGAGCTTGTTGGTGAAAGTTATAAACGCCCATTAATTAAAGAGCAGGACAAAAAAGTTGCAACTTGGTATAACCGTAAAAATATTGCGGTTATGGTGACAAGTAATCATATTGAGGATGTATTAAATAGCGATTTACCTGATAAACTGGTTAAAGGTTTTAAACAATTAGTTCCGCTTTATGATTATTTAATGCGGGTAGAAATGATTAAAAACATACCAAATCTTTAGCTTTGTTAGTTGATTTCTAATATTAAATATTAGGAAAATTCAATACAATTTCTTTAATGCCATTAATTATGAATTGAGTTCCAACACAAACTAATAAAAAGCCCATAATTCTTGAAGTGGCTTCAATGCCACTTTTCCCCATAAAGCGCATTATGCTACCTGCACTGCGCATACAAAACCAAAGAATAATACATAACAATAAAGGCACTAATATCGAAGCAGTATAAACAACCCAAGTTGAAACGTTATAGCCACCACTTTTTACTGTTGATGACATGCTTATTATCATTGCTATAGTTCCGGGGCCTGCTGTACTTGGCATGGCGAGAGGAACAAAAGCGATATTATTTGAGATCTCTTTCTTTTTTGCATCTGCTTCAAGAGTTTTGTGTGATGGTTGTTGTGGAAATAACATTCTAAAGCCAATAACACCAACAATCATGCCACCAGCAATGCGTAATCCGGGAATCGATATGCCAAATGTGCTCATTACTAGTTGCCCACAATAAAACGATACAACCATAATTATAAACACATAAATACAGGTCAATTTTGATTGGTAATTCCGCTCTTCATTGGTCATATCGCCCGATAGACCTAATAACAGTACCACAGTGGTTAAAGGATTCGTTAAAGGAATAAATAAAATTAAACCAAAGCCGACAGTTTGTATAAGTTCCAACATAGATTTATTTTAAATCCGACAAAATTTGCAGCTAAGTATAATTGAAATAAACAGAAAATGATATATGGAGGTAGTTGTAATTCGGTATCGGATTTTATTACCATGTTTGAAAAAATTGTAGGTACTACACTGATAATTTTAGGTCTAATATTAATAGAAATAATGTCAAGCCTGAATAATTTTTATGAATTAGTAGATAAAATGTGATATCGAATTAAGGTTTGAAAGGAGTAATGTTCGACTCCTTTCATAAAATCAAATTGAACTTTTAATACTTAAAATGGAATATCATCATCGAAATCCATTGGTGGTTCTGGAGTCGCCGCAGGCTGTGCAGGTGTATTTTGTGTTAGAGGGCGAGAAGGAGCCACTGGTGCAGATGAAGAATTATTTGCACTTTGCCCCCAATTTTGTGAATTATTATCAATGCCTTCACTGTTATTGCGTGTTGCTAAAATTTGTAAAGTACCACCAATTGGGTTAACTACAACTTCAGTTGTGTAACGATCTTGCCCTGATTGATCTTGCCATTTTCGAGTTTGTAATTGCCCTTCAATATAAATTTGGGAACCTTTTTTTAAGTATTCGCCAGCAATTTCAGCTAATTTACCGAATATAACAACGCGATGCCATTCAGTACGTTCACGGTATTCATTGGTTTGTTTATCTTTCCATGATTCTGATGTTGCAATGCTAATATTCGCAACTGCATTACCGTTAGACATATAACGAACTTCGGGATCTTGACCTAAATTACCAACTAAAATAACTTTATTTATTCCTCTATTGGCCATTATTAACTCCTAAACATGACATAAGTATTTTAAGCTACATATTGTAACATGAGACTGTAGTAATATCAGCGAATTTAATTTAATAATGGAATTTTTCTCCCATTTTATAAAGATTAGAAAGATTGGTTTAAACATAGGAATTTGCTGTCATAGCGAGTATAATGCTAGACATTTGTTAATGTGATGTTCTAAAAGATTTTTCCTATAGGAGGCCTTATGATTAATGCGTTTGGATTGAAAAACAAACAATTAGTAAAAATTAATGAAGGCGATATAAATAATGCAACTTGGATTGATTTAATTGAGCCAGAAGAAGCCGATCGAGATTTTGTTTTAACACATTTAGGACAAAACTTAGCAACAAGTATTGAACTTGACGATATTGAAGCGTCAGCTCGTTTTTTTGAAGATAACGAAGGTTTACATGTCCACTCTTTCTTTTTTTATGAAGATGCAGAAGATCGTGCAGGCAACTCAACAGTAGCTTTTACAGTGCATAATGGTCGTTTGTTTACACTACGTGAGCGAGATTTACCAGCATTTCGTTTGTATCGCATGCGATCGCGCTATCAAGGAATGAACGATGGAAATCCTTATGAAGTATTACTTGATTTATTTGAAGTTAAAGTTGAACAGTTAGCAGATCAAATTGAAAATATTTACAGTGAACTCGAAGAATTAAGTTTAATTATTATGGATCGCTCAGCTCAAGAGCATTACGATGAAGCTATCACCTCGTTGGCTGAACTTGAAGATACCGCGTGGAAAGTTCGCCTTTGTTTGATGGATAGCCAACGTGCGGTTAACTATTTAGTTCGTCGAGCTAAAATGCCAGTAGATCAATTAGAACAAGCTCGTGAAGTTATTCGCGATATTGAATCGCTTGTTCCACATAATGAGTCATTATTCCAAAAAGTAAACTTTTTAATGCAAGCTGCAACCAGTTTTATCAATATTGAACAGAGTCGAATTATCAAAATTTTCTCGGTTGTATCTGTTGTGTTTTTACCCCCAACGGTAGTTGCTTCAGCTTATGGTATGAATTTTGAATTTATGCCAGAATTAAAATGGGAATATGGTTATCCGTTTTCATTACTATTAATGTTGCTAGCAGGCGTTGCTCCTTATATTTATTTTAAACTTAAAAAGTGGTTGTAGATTTATTGATTTAAATTGAGTTTTTATTCGATAGTTTTTTAATATATTAGATGAAATTCTTATCGTACTAACTGCTTAGGATAATTTAATATAAATAATTATTAATATCAGCAATATACTTTCATCGATTGATGGGCAAACTTATTATTTTAACTAAAAAGAATTAATTTATCATAAAGGAAGTAACATGAATCAATATGCACTTGTCACCGATATTGGTGGAACTAATGCTCGATTTGCGCTTTATAATTTGGCTACAAATGAGTTATCAGCAATAACTAAAGTTCTTATTGCAAAGGATGATGTATTGCTAAAATTAATTAAGAATTACTTACAAGCTCAATCAGTTACTATAAAAATGGCTTGTATTGCAATTGCATGTCCGATTAATGATGAAGATATAATTAGCATGACAAACAATGATTTGTCGTTTTCACGATCTGAATTAGTTAAGGAACTTAATCTTGAAAAACTAGAAGTAATTAATGATTTTACAGCAGTATCAACTTCAATTCCTAAATTATCTAAACAAGATCTTGTTCAGATTGGTGGTGATGAACCTGATTTAGATTATCCAATTGCAATTTATGGTGCAGGTACAGGACTTGGAGTGTCACATTTAATTAAAGTAAATGGACGTTGGATTAGTTTGTCAGGAGAAGGGGGGCATACAGAGCTTCCAATGATAAGTGATGATGAAGACCGTATTTTAGTGCAACTTCGCAAAAAATTTGGGCGTGTTTCTACCGAGCGGTTTTTATCAGGCAATGGTATTGTTAATATTTATCAAGCGTTGTTACAAATTAATAATCAACCAGTAATAGAGATTACACCCGACATTATTGTTGAGAAAGCGCTATCTAAAAGTTGTCCACTTTGCTTGCAAACTTTAACCTATTTTTGTACTTTTATGGGGCGTTTTGGTGGTAATTTGGCATTAACACTTAATACACAAGGTGGCGTTTATATTGCTGGGGGTATTGTGCCACGCTTTATCGAATTTTTTAAAACATCTCCATTTAGAGATGCTTTTGAACATAAAGGTCGTATGTCCTATTTAGTCAAAAAAATTCCTGTTTATGTAATAACACATGAAGATCCAGGCTTGTTTGGTGCAGGTGTTTATTTACAAAATTGTCTTAATAAATAGTATTAATGAGTAAAGGTTTTATTTTATGATGTGGTGTTATATTTACCGAAGTACCAAAAAAGAGAACTGCTATCTATATATGGAACATAAAAATGATTTTTCAACGATTCCTGAAAAAGTAATGTCTATTTTTGGTTCACCTGTTTTTGTCATGAAAGTATTACTTGACGGTAAACGAAAATTTGTAGTTGGTACCGCCACTGAAATAGAAGAAAAGATTAAAACTGATGGATTTTTCTTACAAATGCTAAAAGAAGATGATTTCAAAGTATGATTGAGCCATTTTGGGAATATAAGACATTAGCTCAGATGAGTGATGAAGAATGGGAACAGCTCTGTGATGGTTGTGGTCAATGTTGCTTAAATAAATTGATGGACGAAGATACAGACGAGATCTTATATACTAATGTTGCTTGTAATTTGCTTGACTCCAATACTTGTCAATGTAAACATTATAATAGACGTTTTGATTATGAACCCGATTGTATCAAGTTGACTCGTGATAACCTCCTTACCATTGAATGGTTACCTTTAACCTGTACCTATCGTTATTTTTCTGAAACAGGACAATTGCCTCATTGGCATCCGCTTATTACGGGTAATAAAAAGCTTATGCATAAGCTGAAGATATCGGTTAAAAATCGGATTGTTTATGAAAAAGATGTGATTTGTTGGGAAGACCATATCATTTAAAATAGGGAGCTACAGCTCCCTTTGATTTTAATCTAAAGCACAATCCATAAATAACCAAATACATCAACAGCGAGCATATTTAAAAACATTAAAATAAATACAAAAATCATAAATGAGATATCAATCATTCCAAGCGGTGGCACAATACGGCGAATTGGTGCTATAAGTGGTTCAGTTAACTGAGCAAGTAATTCATCCGCGTTTGATTGTCCACGGCTAACCCAACTTAGAATTGCTCGAAATAGTAATAACCAGAATAATAAATGCCCAAATGCATGAGCTATGACAGCAATAGCATAAAGTAGGTATTTACTAGTCCAAATTGATTCATTAATCATTCCATAGTAGGAAATAAAAATAATTTTAATGACGGCAACAAAATATAAAAGAACCCATGTAGCGGTATCTATTTGTTTAATAGAAGGAATGACTTTGCGTAGTGGACCGATAACAGGTTGAGTTATTCGTACGATAAATTGGGTAAATGGGTTATAGAAATTTACACGCACACGTTGCATCCATAAACGCAAAATTAAAACATAGAGACATACCGTTAAGATGGTATTACCTAGAAAATAAAGCGATGTCATTTAAGACTCCTTAAAATAAACTATTGGGGCAATATATCACAAATACTGCCTTGCTCCAAAGATCGCTGTACCTATTCTAACCATAGTGCTACCAGCAACAATAGCAGCTTGCATGTCGCCACTCATGCCCATGGATAATGTATCCATAAATGGATAATCAGTTTGTAAAGAACGCAAAAGTTCGTGCATTTTGTTAAAGACGTTTAGTTGTTTGTCAAAATCATTTTCAATTTCAGGGATCGCCATTAATCCACGTAAATTTAAATTGGGTAGTGTTATAATTTGTTTTGCTAAATCAGAAACTTGTTCAGGATCAACCCCCGACTTGCTAGCTTCTTTACTAATATTAACTTGAATAAGTACATTTAAGTTTTCCATATTAGCTGGGCGCTGATCATTTAAACGTTGAGCAATTTTAAATCGATCAATGGTATGCATCCAATCAAAGTGTTCGGCGACTAATTTGCTTTTATTCGATTGTAATGGACCAATAAAATGCCAAGTTAATAAAGTATTGGGAAGTATTTGTTTAAAATACTGGATTTTTTCAACGCCTTCTTGAACATAGTTTTCACCAAAAGATAGTTGACCTGCATCTATCGCTTGTTTGATTAAGGTTACTGGCTTTGTTTTACTGACCGCAATAAGTTCGATTGTATTGGGATCTCGTTCGCATTTTTTTGCTATTTCTTGAATTGTGTTTTTTATAGTAAGTAAATTGTCACGTACTGTATTCATGTTAATTCCCAATTAATAAACTAATAGGTAAAATATAATGTTAAAATCGATGTTGTCGCTTAGTGTAACGCAAAAAGCATCCGATTTGCACCTTTCAAGTGGTGAAGTTGCACGCATTCGCATTAATGGACAATTACAGTGTGTATCAAACAAAAAGTTATCGCCGTTAGATTTAGAATCTGAACTATTAACGTTACTTAATGAATCACAAAAATTACAATTACAGCAAGATAAACAAATTGATTTAGCCTATCAATCTCCTGAAATAGGCCGTTTTAGAGTCAATATTTTTTATCAACAGCGTGGTATTTCGGCAGTGTTTCGAATGATTAAAAAACAGATTCCAGATCTAGATGAAATAGGTGCGCCCGAGGTTTTTAAAAAACTAACAACAAATGAAAGCGGTATTATTTTAGTTACTGGAACAACAGGAAGTGGTAAATCAACGACACTTGCATCATTAATTGAATATATTAACTCAACTCAATCCAAGCATATTATTACTTTAGAAGATCCTATTGAGTTTATTTATCATAATCAACATTCATTAATTCAACAGAGAGAACTTACAAATTTTGACTATGCACTTGATAGCCTTTTAAGGCAAGATCCTGACATAATATTGCTTGGGGAATTGCGTAATAAAAAATCTATCCAAACTGCATTAACAGTAGCAGAAACAGGGCATTTAGTTTTTGCTACGTTACATACATGCTCTGCTATTCAAAGTATTAATCGTATTATTGATGTATTTGATGAAAGTTCGCGTAACTTTATTCGCACACAATTATCAAATAATTTAAGAGCAATTATCAGTCAAAAGCTAATATTAACAAAAAATGGGCGTAAAGCGTTGTTTGAAGTGCTTATTAATACTCCTGCTGTCAGTAATTTAATTAATGAAGGCAAAATTAAACAAATTATTTCCCTTATGCAGACGGGACGACAACATGGTATGCAAATTATTACGGATCAATAATTACTGAAATTGAAATCATGTTTAATCATAAACTAATATTATTTATTTACCTGTGACTACAAGCGAATGGCAAAGCGGAAAGAGTGATACAAACTTTGAATTGAGATATGACATAATCAGCAAATATTTAGCGATTTCAGGGAAAATGCCTTATGATTTTTTAGCGGATTATTTTAACCATGAAGTGTAAACAACTTGGAGTTTTCCTAAAATTATCAAAGTTTAAAGCAATTAAAATTAACCCAAAAGCTTAATTGTAAAAAACGTTTACAAATGTTTACAAATCTTTATAAAAAAAATTTCATAAAAGTAGTCAAATTTTTTTTTAATAGCTATACTTTAATAATTGAAAAAACTCAGAAGATTGAGTGTTAGTAATCGAAATTAGAGTAAAATAAAAAAAATCTGACAGAGGGATATTATGTCAAACTATTTTAAATCTCAGCAAATCGATATCTTAGCTTTACAGTGTTATCGTGCTACCCGTATTTTTACGTTCATCTCATTTATATTCTCGACATTGCCTAAAAAATTATTGCCTGATTTAATGCGAAATTTAGTATCAAACGTTATATTTTTAGCTTCATTACTATTGTACTCTTTTGGTTCACAAGCATTAACATCTTATTCTGCCAATGCTATTCAAGGATCTGAACCATATTTTACGGTCGATGGTGGGCAAACTAAGATAACTTCGTCGGATGGGTTATTAGGTATTCGGTTATCTGACGGTACAATAATTACACCTTCAACTAATGATTCAACCACTGCAAATCCAATTGTGTTACCTAAGAGTGGGGAACGTTTTACTGATATTAGTATGTTTGTTCCACTATCAAAAAATTCTAGCGAGCTAAATATACCGTTAAACACACTTGTTACAGAACCATATAACTATTGGGGTGATGATGATGGTGATGGTCAAGTTTCAGCAACTGGCGAAATATCAGTAAAAATTACTGATAAAAATAATCGAGCTGTTAATCGTAGTGAAGTATTAACGATATGCCATGCACCTTATAAAGTAGTATTAAGTAATACTGATAGCACATTAAAAACAAAATATGGCACACCTGACCATATTATGGTTAGTGCTGCCACCACATCGTATTACATTAACCCAAAAGACTCACCAGCTGTTTGCTATGCCAGGGCAGGGTTTATGTATGGTGGTCGAGGAACTGTAGCTGATGAATTCCATCGCGGTCCAGCAAATATATGGGATCCAGATAGAGGCTTTCTTACCCAAACGGCTACCCCTGAATCATACGCTCGTAATTTTCCAACGACGGGCGGTGATAATGTGTATTTTTATTTAGAAATTGGAGGAATAGACGAAAAAGAGCTAACTTGGTCTTCAGTTACAAAAGAAGGAATAACGGCGACAATAGAATTAGTGCCGCCAGATGATCGTGCTTATAGCGAGTTTGACCGTAAAGGGGGAACACGAGTTACTTTAAAGGGCCCAACTGTGGAATGGGATGACATGATTAGTTTTCCTAATCGAATATACAAACCAAATTTACCACAAACATTTGAATTAGTGGGCGAAGATAACCATGGTAATAAAGTAAAATACGGGTTTGTATTGCAAAAATGGTTTGTAGCTAGAGGCAGCTTACCGCATTATGGTGAGAAGGCGCCTATCGATACGTGGTGTAGTCGTTTAGGAGATTATCGTGCGGTAAAAATAGAGGATCTGACCAATGCAAAATGTGGTGTTATAGATATAAATAATCTTCCTTATGGTCATTTTCCGTGTATAGATGGGGTGGATGGTGCGATGCCTTTCTCAAATGGAAATTATTACCAACGTCAAATAGGTGCCGGTTTTTTTACAGAGTGGGGAAATTATAGTAACTACCCGATGTCTCAGTTTAGCGCTAACGCTCACTATATAGGTTATAGTAAGAATAAGGATTATATGTTTTTAATTTACGGGGAAAGTGGCATAGTGAATGCTATGGAAAATTATGGAGAAGATATTAGCTATTATCCAGGGTTATGTGTTACCCCTTAACCTTTTAATCTGTAAGTGGATTTATAGTATTAAACAAAAATAACTCTAATAAAAAAAACAAAGCCCTAACTGTAAGGTTGGGCTTGATTTATATTTATACTTTTTTAAATAATTATGTAACGATTACACTAAAATAGTGTAACAAAAACTATAAAACTTTTTTGATAAAAATAAAAGATAAATAGAAAAGTAGCTGAACATCAATTGCATCATATATTTAAATAAGGTAGGTATTTAGGTTGGCTAAATGGTTGTGCCATTCTAAATATTGACATAGTTTTGTTATGTTATAATGATATCGATTTGCTTTTAGGGTAGCAAGTTTCGTTCTATTATCAGTGTTGCTTGCTTTAGAATATCGTTTTCCATATGGAGTTGTTTAAGCTCTTTGCGCAAAACGATTAACTATTGTTTTTGTTGAGTGCGATTATCTTTTGTTTTAAATGAGCCGCTTTGGCTTGCTTGCGTTATCCAACGGTCCAAAGCTGATGGTGTCAAATCATATTCGGCAACGATTTCACTACGTGATTTACATGTTGATAAAGACTGACCATTTGCTGTTTAAAATCATCTGTGAATGTTCGTCTTTTGCGTTTAATCTTATTCATATTTGTTCCTTTTTTAGTTGTGATAAGTTTACCTTACCCCTTAAAAAAGTTGTATGATTTAGTGTAACCGATCTATAGAATGCAAAATCTTAAGCGATTTCGGGAAAAGTACCTTATGAGTTTTTAGAGTTTTTTTTAACCACAAAGTATAAACATCTCAGTGTTTTTCTAAAATTTACATTTCTTTACAAAAAATTCCGCCAAAAAACTAGCCAACAATTTTTTAAATGGTTATACTTTTATCGCTATAGGAAAATAAGCTTATTAAACAAGCAAATAATTATAAAAATATAAATAAAACAAATAATTACTTGACAGGTTAACCATAATGCATTATCATTTAAGACATAGGCAAACCTATGTCTTAAATTTATTAAATAATCTTATTCGACGAGTTTTTACACGAAACTTATTTATATCTTCGAAATTATCTCTCAAAGCATTATCGAAATTATCGCTCAAATCACCTAAAACAGCTTTGCTAGTATTAGCATTGTTATTATTGTCATCGTCATGGGATGTACAGGCGAATGGTAAAAAAGCTCGAGCGGGTAATCGTAGTGATGCAATAATAATACCGTCGGCAGTTATCAATTATGTAAGGCCAAATCTATTTTGGGGTAATGGTAAATACGCAGGTCCAGCTGACATATGGAATCAGAATAAAGGCTTTTTAGTTCAATCAGTCAATCCTGAATCATATAATCAAAATTTCCCGACCACGGGTGCATATAATTTATATTTTGATTTACTCATAACAGGAATAGAACCAGAAGAATTGACATGGGAACCAGTCACGCATGAGGGAATTACTGCAACAGTGACAAATGTTGTAGCTCGTGAATGGTGGATTCCTTATGAGGACTTGGAACAAGTTGTAGCTCGCGTTAAGCTAACAGGTCCAGAGGCAAGAAATCAATGGGATAATCCGAATCCTAGACGAATTACTGTACCAAGGTTACCGCAGACGTTTGAGTTAGTGGGTAGGGATAGAGATGGCGTTGAAGTAGTAAAATATGGATTTGTATTAAGGCAATGGTTCGTCAGTCGGTGGCAAGATCTGTGGGGGGATATATTTTCTAATCAAACAAAATGGTGTAATAGTTTGAGTTATCGCCTTCCGCAGGTAAGAGATTTAACCAATGCAAAGTGTGGTATGTACACGAGTTTCCCCTGTATAAATGGCATAGATAATGTCACGTCATCATCATCTGATAACATTCACCAACGAAGAATAGGTAATGGATTTTTTACTGAGTGGGGCCCCATAACCTATTATGCTGATGCGGGATTCGCCAACACCTACTTTTGGACGAGTGATGTGGGAGCATACAGAGGTGATCAGTTCCTTGTTAGCTCAGGCGGTGGCAACGTCATCAGCAGCGGTGCCTCCTACCGTTACTATACTGTTTGCACCGCGCCTTAGTTTTTAGCGTTTATTTCTTAATCATTAGGACGCAGAAGGTGCTTATGGTGTGAGAGGATAATCTAACAAAAGAATAAAGCCACGGCGCAAGTTGGGCGCTGAGCAGGCAAAGCTAGCACTTTAATGACTAAAAGCCAAAACAACGCCCGACCAATACAATTTTAAAGCTTGTGTATTTGTTATTAACTAGCTGTTATTAACAAGTTTTTATTAATAGCCATTATCAAATAACAAAAGTGCTTTTCTTATTTCTTAAAAAGCCAAATTCAACGTAATAAAAAACTAGCTTATAAGTGTATGATTCCATTTAAAAATAATAATAAAAACCTTAATAAAATCAATAGTCTACCTGAACAATTTTGAGCAAAATAAACGCCCACAATATTGCCATAATATCGTAAAGTTCATATGCCTGCTTTATCCTAGTACCAAAAAGTGCCCTCAACTAAGCTAGGTTGTTAGTACGATAATTAGGGATTGATAAATTGGGTTTTATTAGGTAAATAGAGGTTAGTACAAATTTGAATATCTTACAAGGCGAATATTATGGATAATATGAGTAACTTTAAGTCGGCTACATTTTTCAGCCAATCCACTATAACTATTCTTACTAAACACCCTTTGCTAAAAGGTCGAAGGTAGTACATAATATGTGGTTAAAAATTAGATAAAAATAATTAGTAATAAGAATTATTGTTTATGGGGTGGAAAATGGGGTTAGTAAAGCATTTAGTTGTATTTAGCCTGCTGTTAGCATTAGCTGGTTGTGATAATAAAGACGCTGAACAAAACACACGCGCTGAACAGGCAGAAACGCAATCAGAAACAAAAGTTATTGATAATAATACAACCGCTGATATTAGCAATCCTAGTGATGACAACGATATCGTACAAGATGAATCGTCAAAACTAGCCTTTAACCCCACACCAGAATTAGTTGAAAAATATCACGGTAAAGAATTAACTGTTATTGATAGTTCAGAGGTCATTATTGATGGTTCAAGTACTTTAGTTATTACCTTTTCGGTTCCTTTAAATCCTAAACTCAATTTTTCTAATTTGCTTCGTTTAGTTGATCGCCAAACGGGTAATGTTGACGGAGCTTGGGAGTTGTCGGATAACGGATTAGAATTAAGACATCGCTATCTTGAACCAAATCGTCAATTAGATCTCACCATTGATAAGATGTTAGCTGCAATTAATGGCAACAGCTTAAAAGAAGTCTACCAAGCAGAAATTAAAACTCAAGATCGCCTGCCGATGGTGGGATTTGCTAGTAATGGTTTTTTGTTGCCAAGCAAATCAATGACAGGTTTACCTGTTACTACGCTTAATGTTAATAAAATTGATGTTAATTTCTTTAAAATTAAACCTGAACAGTTATCTGATTTTATCGCTGATTATGGTTTTATTAACCAAGTGTCAGCTTGGAATTCAAAGAATATTAATAAATTTGCTGATTTAGTTTATACGTCTCGGTTTGATCTTAATCCTAAGCGTAATTCGCAAGAAACCGTATTACTTAACTTATCATCCATTCCGCAACTTCAGCAAGAAGGGATTTATTTAGCTGTTATGAATCAAGCAGGAAGTTACGATTATACAAATCCTGCATCGCTATTTTCGATCAGTAATATAGGTGTTGCGGTTCATGCTTACAACAATGGTAAATTATCTGTTATTACCCATGGACTTGACAATGGAAAACCATTTGCTGATGTAAATATATCGATTTTATGTAACAAAAGTATTCGAGATAGTAATAAAAACTGTACCACTATTTCGGCTAAAACTGATGCTACAGGTTATGCTGAAGTCACTTTGCCAAAAGATATGGATTATGCACTACTTACGGCAAGTGATGGTAATCAAATTTCTTTGGTGAATTTGGATCGTAGCGCATTAAATTTAAGTGAATATAATTTAACGGGGTCTACTTTTTATCAAAAACAACTATTTGCTTTTGGGCCTCGTGATTTGTATCGCCCACAAGAGACGGTCTATTTTAATGCACTTTTGCGTAATGCTGATGGTAAGCCATTGCCTTTGCAACCAATTGTGGTTGATGTTATGTCACCCGATAATCAAGTTGTTGAGAATTTTACTGTCGATGCTAAAGCAAAATCTAACGGTTTATATCAATGGCAATATGTTATTCCAGCTAATGCAGCAACGGGTAAATGGGCATTTCGTTTTAATTTAGGCGACGATAATTACCGTTATGTGTGGTTCCGTGTGGAAGAATTTTTACCAGAGCGTATGGCAATGGAAATTACGACCGCATCCAATAAGCCTATTACGCTTGATAAACGTGTCAATTTTGATGTTAAAGGTTGGTATCTTTATGGTGCTCCAGCAGCAGGAAATAATTTAGAAGGTAATATTTATCTTAAAAAAATTGATTCAATACCTGAACTTGCTGATTATAAAATTGGTAATGTGACTGACAATAGTATAGGTAGACAACTTGATAATATTGAGACGACATTAGATAAAAATGGTAATGCACAAGTTGGAATTGATACTAGCGATTGGGGTAAGTTGAGTTCTCCTATTAAACTTATTTTGCAAGCCAGTTTACTTGATTCAGGAGGACGCCCTGTTACTCGTTATGCCAGCCAAATTATTTGGCCAAATCAGCAAATGCCTGCTGTGCGTGCACTATTTTCTCAATCACCTTATTATGATTGGTCATTAGATAAATATGAAACTAGTCCGACAGTTGATAAAGGTGCTAATGCTGAATTTGAAGTGGCTTATGTTAACACTGATGGGCAAAAGCTGGCTGCTAGTCATTTAAAGGCAAGAATTATTCGTGAACGTCATAATTATTATTGGACTTGGTCTGAACATACTGGGTGGTATCAAGCATACAATTCAAGTGAGTTCGTTGTGCAAGAGCAACCGCTGTCTATCGCTGCTAATGGTACAGCTAAAGTGAGTTACCAAACGGATGATTATGGCTTTTATCGTATTGAAGTTGTTGATACTAAAAATAATATTATCAGTAGTTTACGTTTTAGAAGTGGTTATAATTGGGAAGATAATACCAATGGCACCAATGCTGTTCGTCCAGATCAGGTTAAATTAAGCCTGGATAAAACCGCCTATTCGGTTGGTGATACTGCTAAAATACATGTACAAGCTCCAGTAGCAGGCTCGGGTTATATTTCACTTGAAACCAATGATGGTATATTATGGAAAAAAGATATCACTGTTGGTGAAAAAGGTCTTGATGTTGAAATTCCAATCCAAGATTGGGGACGCCATGATATTTATATTAGTGCGATGATTATTCGCCCATCAACCGATGCCGCGGTGCAGACAATTAAACGAGCTATTGGTTTGCTTTATCTACCAATTGATACTTCAGATCGTCAATTAAATGTCAATATCGAAGCACCGAAAAAGACAGAGCCTGAAAAAACCATTCCAATAAAAATTAAATTGGATAAAAAATCAATCCAAAAAGATCGTAAGGTAACGGTGTTGGTTTCGGCTGTGGATTCTGGCGTGTTGAATATTACCAATTTTGTTACCCCTGATCCTTATAGTGCGTTTTTAGGTCGTAAACGTTATAACGTCGATATTTATGATGTTTATGGTAAGTTGATTGAAGGTAAAGGTCGTAATGTCAATGTGAGCTTTGGTGGTGATGCAATGCTTGGTGCTAGCGCTAACGGCAAAAAACCATCAAATGATGTCAATATTGTGGCTCAGCAATTGCAAACCATTAAGCTAAATGATGATGGCGAGGGCGTTGTTGAGCTTATTTTGCCTGATTTTAATGGTGAATTGCGCATAATGGCACAAGCGTGGGATGATACACGTTTTGGTAAGGCTGAACAAACTATGCTAGTTGCCTCGCCAGTCGTTGCTGAATTATCGACACCGCGCTTTTTAACGGGTGGCGATACGGCTAACTTGGCGTTAGATTTGAATAATCTAACCGAAAAAACGCAAACAATGCAGATTGAGGTGTCTACTGATGGTTTGGTTCATCAAGATTCATCTAAAGTAACAACATTAACATTAAATAGTAAGCAAAGACAGATTATTCAAGTGCCAATCATGGCCGATTATGGCTATGGGAAAGGTTCTGTTACCATTAATGTTAAGGGTATTTTGTTAGAAGATGGTTCTGAGTATCAGATCAAACGATCTTGGAACATTGGCGTTAGACCAGGTTATTCCGCAACTACACAATATTATTCCATGGCAATAAATGGCGGTGAAAGTTGGTCGTTGCCAGAAGGTAGTCTTGTTGACATGATTGATAATACCGTTGAGGGTAAATTAATTGTATCAAATCAGCCTCCGCTTAATATTGCTCAGTATATTAAAGAGTTATTTGCTTATCCATATGGTTGTTTAGAACAAACTGTTAGTGGTTTAATGCCATCGTTATATGCAAACCAAGAGCAGCTTTCTGCATTGGGGATTAAAACTGAATCAGATGACAAACGACGTGAAAAAGTACAACTAGGTATTTCGCGAATTTTATCAATGCAACGTAATAATGGTAGTTTTGGTTTATGGAGCAAAGACAGTGCCGAGGAATATTGGTTAACGGTGTATGCAACTGATTTTTTAATCCAAGCAAGTGAGCGTGGTTATAATGTCAATAATAAAGAGCTTGATGCCGCAATTACCCGCATTAGCCAATATACTTATGATGCCAATGCATTTAATGGGTTACAAAGCTACTATGATAATTCACAAGCAAGCAATTATACGCAATTTGCAACTAAAGCTTATGCTTTAGCTGTGTTGGCAAGGCAAAATAAAATCACTGTGCCTATGCGTAATGAAATTAATCGGATGTATCAACAGATCACTGAAAATGATTTTAAAGTATTGTCACCATTACCAGTTGCTCAGTTAGCGCTTTCCGCCAAGCTGGCTGGTTTTGATAATATCTATAATAATTTGATGCCTCGAGTATTTACAACAAGTTATGATAATCGCTATTCTTGGTTAGGCGAATATGGTAGTGCTATTCGTGATAATGCATTAGTTTTATCTTTATTGGTAGAAAATAATTTAAGTGTTGATAAGCAAGCTGATTATTTAATTCAGTTATCTGATTTGCTTAATGATACTCGTTATTTTTCAACTCAGGAACTTAACGCATTATTTGTGGCTGGCTGGTCATTAGAACAACATAAATCTTCACATAAATTTAATGTGGTGATCAACGAGCAGTCAAATGAGGTTGATTCGACTTTATCACGCTCTTTTGGTTTTGCTAATTTAGCCAATAGATTAACGATTTCTAATCCAGAAAATGCACAACCACTTTATATTAAATTTACCGTTTCAGGCTATGGCAAGAAAGCGCCTGCACCAACGAGTGATGAAAATGTTTTAACTATCAATCGTTCCTATTACGATTTGAAAGGTAACAAAATTCAACCTGATCACTTGAAAGTGGGTGATTTAGTGGTGGTATTATTGGATGTTAGGGCACACAAAGAAGAAGTTCACGATGCGTTAATTGTTGATTTTTTACCCGCTGGACTTGAGTTAGAAAATCAAAATCTCACAAATAGTAGTGTGAGTCTACAGGCAATACCGGAAATTGCCAATTTGTTGAAAGATGAAGATAGCAATGATATTAAATATCAAGAATTCCGTGATGATAGATATGTTGCAGCTGTTGATATTAATCACTATGTGAGCGATGGTACTTATCGATCGCAGGTTGCTTATTTGGCTAGAGCTGTGACGGCTGGTAATTATATGATTCCATACCCTTATGTTGAATCTATGTATCGCCCCGATCGGTTTGCAATTGGTCAATCAATTGACTTAATGTCTATTGTTGAGCGCAATGTCGAGCCCAATGAATCTAAACAACAATAACTAGTATGTATCAATTAAATTTGATTTTTAAAATGTAAACAAATTGATTATCCGCTAACAATTGTTAGCGGCATCTATTTATACTGAAACATATTATACCGAAACATAGTGTTACCTGAAACTTTTTGACAAAATGAAAAAGCGCCTACTTAAAATTCTGGCTTTCTTATTTTTTTCTATCCTTTTGTTATTAGGTAGCTTTTTTGTTGCCGATTACTTTTATCCTTTATCAATAACAAAAAATAAAACAACACAAACAATTCTTGCGCAAGATGGTACGCCTCTGTGGCGATTTGCTGATGAAAATGGTATTTGGCGGTATCCTATCAAATTAGATGAAGTCCCCAATGATTACCTTGATGTGTTATTAAATTATGAAGACCGCTATTTTTATGATCATTTTGGTATAAATCCTGCCTCTTTATTGAGAGCAACTTGGCAAAATATCACCAATAAAAGAATTATTTCAGGTGGTAGTACTATTTCGATGCAGGTTGCAAGATTGCTTTATCCACACGATCGCTCCATATCAGGAAAGTTACAACAAATATTTCGAACACTACAACTTGAATTACGTTTTACAAAAGATGAAATTTTAACTTTATATATTAATCGCGCCCCATTTGGCGGGACAATCGAAGGCTTAGGGGCTGCTAGTTGGTCATATTTTGGTAAAGAGCCCAAAGCGTTAACACGTAGTGAGGCAGTTTTATTGGCTGTATTGCCACAAGCCCCCAGCCGTTTGCGTCCTGATAGGTACCCCGAACGAGCCAAACAAGCACGAGACAAAGTTTTAGCAAGATTGGCTCAATATCAGGTATGGTCACCTGATATTATAGAGCAAGTTAGAAAAGAAGAAGTATGGGTTTACCCACGTAAAAAGCCGCAATTAGCTCCTTTATTAGCTCGAAGATTAAGTCAACAATATCCTGATGTTGATATTATTCGATCAAATATTGATCTTTCTCTTCAATATAGCCTTGAAGATATTGCAGCTAATCGTAAAAATCAGTTACCTCCCAAAAACTCACTAGCTATTTTAGTTGTCGATCATACGGATATGTCCGTAAAAGGCTATGTTGGGTCGGTTGATTTTAACGATAAAGAGCGATTCGGTCAGGTCGATATGATAAATTCGCTTCGATCTCCTGGATCGACATTAAAGCCTTTTATGTATGCTTTAGCGATTGATGACGGCATGATTCATTCTGAATCGTTATTGCAAGATACACCTAGAATCAGTTCTGATTATCGACCTACGAATTTTGATGAAGATTTTTATGGACCAATAAGCGCCTCAGATGCATTAAAGAATTCATTAAACTTACCTGCTGTTGAGTTAATTGAGCTTTATGGACCAAAACGATTTGCTGGCAAGCTGTTTAGTATTGGCTTACCGCTTCAATCTAAAGGTAATGATCCTAATATATCGTATATTTTGGGTGGTGCGTCGTTAAGAATGGATAATTTAGTTAGCGCATATAGTGCCTTTGCACGTCATGGGCAAGTAAGTCCTTTACGATTTACGCAAGCAGATCCCTTACTAAGCAAGCCATTTATTAGCGATGGAAGTGCATGGATCACAAGACAGATGCTAGTTAATAATTATCAGCTTGCCTATAAAACAGGCACTAGCTATGGATATCGTGATGCATGGGCGATTGGGGTCAATCCTCGCTATTTGATTGGCATTTGGGTCGGTCGTCCTGATGGAACGCCCGTTGTTGGTCAATATGGCAGTATTACAGCGGTGCCGATACTACAGCAAGTTAACACGTTATTATTAAATAAAGAGCGACGAATAAATCGCCCACTTCCCTTAGTAACTAAACCGACAACAGTAACCTTAGAAAAAATTTGTTGGCCATCAGGACAAAAGTTACCTGCAACTGATGAAAACTGCCACCGTCAAAAAAATGCATGGGTATTAAATAATATGATACCTCCAACACTTGATACTCTAACGGCACTTAATAACAATATTTATCGTTCAGGGTGGGTGACTATTTGGGTAAATGATGCCGGCAAACGTGTGTCAGCAGACTGTAGCAATGCACATAAAAAACAGGTTGCACTTTGGCCAATAGCTTTAGAAAATTGGCTACTACCCAAAGAACGTCGACAATCGCTAATTCCTGAAGTTGATAATCATTGCCCAGTGTTTGGTAAAGATATCTTTTTGCCACTCAATATTATTGGGCTGCAAGATAAGCAATTGGTAAAACGATTACCTGGGCAGCAAGATGTCACTATCGATCTAACTCCACAAGGTGGTGTTGGTGACAAATGGTGGTTTTTAGATGGTCAACTTATTGAGAAAACGTATGGCGATCAAAAGGTAGCTTTGACAGTTACTCATAAAGGTTTACATCATCTATTTTTATTAGATCAAAGTGGACAAATCTCACGAATGACATTTACCCTTGACTAAACTAACAAGGAGCAAATCTATGGCTATTGAAAGAACTTTATCTATCATCAAACCTAATGCTGTTAAAAAACAATTGATTGGTGAAATTGAAACCCGTATTAGCCAAGCAAAACTTAACATTATTGCCTTAAAAATGCTTAGATTAACCAAAGAACAGGCAGAAGGATTTTATGCTGAGCACCAAGGTAAATCATTTTTTGATAAGTTGGTTAAATTTATGATATCTGGGCCGATAGTTGTTCAGATTCTCGAAGGCGATAATGCTATTAAGCGTTATCGGGAATTGATGGGACCAACTGATTTATCTAAAGCAGCCGCAGGCACTTTACGAGCTGATTTTGCTGACAGTATGACCGAAAATGCCGTACATGGCTCAGATTCTCTAACCTCGGCTGAAAAAGAAATTGCTTATTTTTTTGTTGATAGCGAGATAGTAGGGTAAATCAATATTATTAAATAAATCAATATAGTGATATAAGCTGTTTTGGCTTATATTCGTTTTTCTAATGTCATTAATCGAAAACTACCACATATAACTTTTAGTTATAACCATGTAAGTATTTGTTATTTATTCATTCGATTCTTTGTTGCTAGACTTTAACTGTATATAACATAACCTTGACTGAGGGAGAATCGGAATGAAATTGTTGACTAAATCACTAACTGTTGTTGCATTAGTAAGTAGTTTGTTAGGTACAAATTCTGCTTATGCAGATCGCCTTGATGATATTGAGAAACGAGGAGAAATAAAAATCGCGGTATTTGATAGTAATCCGCCATTTGGTTATATTGACGAAAAGACAAATAAAATTGTTGGTCTTGACGTTGATTATGCCAACGAGATAGCAAAAGCACTAAAGGTTAATGTTGAGCTTGTTCCGACTAATCCAGCTAATCGAATTCCATTATTAGCATCCCAAAAAGCCGATTTAATTGTAGCTAATTTTACCGTTACTGATGAAAGAGCAAAAACCGTTGATTTTAGCCTTCCTTATTTTGCGACTGGTCAGAAATTTGTAGCAAAAAAAGGCGTATTGAAATCAGCAGATGATTTGAAAAATCTTCGTATTGGTGCCGATAAAGGTACAGTTATGGAAATTACATTGCGAGAAAAATACCCAACAGCTAAAGTAATTTCTTATGATGATACACCATTTGCGTTTGCGGCATTACGTAATGGTGTTGTACAGGCAATTACTCAAGATGATGCGAAATTAGTCGGTTTATTAGCGAATTTACCAGAAGAACAACGAGCTGTGTTTGAAATTTCACCATTTAGTATTACTCAAGAATATCAAGCTGTTGGTATACCAAAAGGGGAAGATCGCTTGAAAGAAAAAGTGAATCAAATTTTGTTAACACTAGAAAAAGAAGGTGAAGCATTAACGATTTATAATCGTTGGTTTGGACCTGAAACTGCATCAGCGATGCCTCGTGGTGATTTTAAAATTGGTAAAGGTCAGTAGTTATGTATGAGCAATTACTTGAGCCTCGTTATTTGTGGTGGTTATGGGATGGTTTTTTAGTTACGTTAGCTATCTCATTGCTAACCATTATATTTTCAACATCACTAGGTTTTTTGCTGGTTATTGCTCAACAAAGTCGAATTAAATTCATTCAAGTTATAGTAATGGGGTATAACGCAATTTTTCGTTATTCTCCGTTATTGCCTCAACTCTTTTTTTGGTATTTTGGTGTGGGTAATTTATTACCAATAGAATTTAAATTATGGTTATTTGACGAACCGCAAATCCAGTTGCTGTTTTTTTCACTGAAAATGCCATCATTTGAATTTATAATCGGTTTAGTTGGTTTAACTTGTTATTCCAGTGCTTTTATTGCCGAAGAATTTAGAGCGGGTATAGCTGGTGTAAGTCGGGGGCAAGAACAGGCTTCATTGGCATTAGGTTTAACTTGGTGGCAAAGTATGCGATTTATTATTTTGCCACAAAGTTTTCGTATTGCATTTCCGCCTTTAATTGGTCAGTACATGAATATTATAAAAAATTCGTCGTTAACAATGGCCATTGGTGTGTTAGAACTTTCTTATGTATCGCGTCAAGTTGAAACCGAATCATTAAAAACCTTTCAAGATTTTGCTATTGCAACTTTATTATATATTTTGGCGATAGTGATTGTTGGAACTTTGGGTAATATTTATCAAGCAAAACGATTGCAAATAGGTAAGGTGTAATCATTTATGGAGCTTAAAGGTTTAGAGGTTATTTACCACAATTTCAGTTATATGATGTGGGGAAATTTTCCCGGAGGAATTTTTTTAACGCTGTTAATGAGTTTTGCTGCAATTATATTTTCAACTTTTTTGGGTATACTTGCTGGAGTCGGGTTGACTGTCTTAAAAGGAATTATGCGTTATTTTTTAGTCGGTATACTTGGTTTTTTAAGAGCGATTCCTGTCATTATGCTTATTTTCTGGACTTACTTTCTTCTACCTGTGTTACTTAGTGTAGATGTGCCAGCAATTGCAACGGTAATATTTGCATTATCCTTGATAGGAGCTGCATACATTGGACATTCAGTTCATGCAGGTATGATTGCTGTGGCTAAAGAACAATGGCAAGCGGCGTTTTCATTAGGCTTAACTAAAAAGCAAGTTATTATATTTATCATATTACCACAAGCCCTTAAAATGATGTTGCCGTCTTTTGTAAACCAATGGGTATCACTGATTAAAGATACTTCACTGGCTTATATTGTTGGAGTAGCAGAATTTACTTTTATTGCAACCCAAATTAATAATCGTAGTATGATTTATCCAACAGAAATTTTTCTATTTGTTATAGTTGTTTATTTTATCATCTGCGCCTCGCTTGATTTTGCGGTTATGTTTTTCTCAAAACGCCAATTATTTTGCTTTAAATAAAACAATATTCTCATAGGGTATATGGGGGATTTCACTATTTACTTGAATAACGTTCTCTTAATTTATTCATGTAAAATTCGATTGAATCTTTACCTTTGGGATGTGTTTCAATATAGCTATTAAATATTATTTGTATAAGTCGAAAAAAATGTGGAAGATATATTATTGAATTTTCATGATCACCAATCTTAAAAGATGCATTTTTAAATGTACTAGCTTAAATTAAATCTGAGCTACTACAACTGATTTCTTGAAGAGCAAGTCCTTTCTCATTGCTCATTTTTAAAGCGATAGTAACTATCTCGATTATATCCTATGACTTTACGGGCTTATTGTGCGTATTAAGCTGCTGATGAATTTTAAAAGCCATAATTCAGATTTAATGATTTTTCTGTTTGATTCAATTATGACACTCTTAGTTACGTTATAAAATAACTCAAATGTCAGATTAAAACTATTACTTATGAGGTATAGAACCCCAGTTCCTTTGTATATTTTATAAAAGAGGATAATTCAATGAATTTTTTAATTGTGTTCTAAAATAGAAAAAAGCACCTCATATTAAGGTACTTTTTATATTATAAAATGTTAAATAATAGAAGATTAACTCATTCCATATTGTTTTAATTTTTTGCGAAGTGTACCGCGGTTGATACCAAGCATATTTGCTGCTCGAGTTTGATTGCCGCGTGTATATTGCATAACCATATCAAGGAATGGATGTTCAACTTCAGCTAACACTAATTCATAAAGGTCTGTAGGATCTTCACCATTTAATTGTGATAAATAGTTTTTTAAAGCTTGCTTCACTGAATCACGCAATGGTTTTTGTGTTATTTGGTCTTGAGAATTTACAGTTGTAAATTTAAGTGCTGCAGCTGTAACGCGTTGTTCTGACATAGTATTCTTAACTCTTTGGGTTGTTTCTAATTTTACTAAAAAATGCTTTTAGAGTGTTTACTTGCTCACTTGTATTGCTAAGTACACTAAATAAGCGCCTGAATTGATCGCTGTCAGCATAATTCTTGGTGTACCAATTTACATGCTTTCTGGCAATCCTTAATCCTTTGTATTCTCCATAGAATTGATAAAGATCATCAAGATGTGATAGTACAACTTGTTCTACTTCATCAATACTTTTGTTTTTCTGTAACTGTCCATGTGTTAAATAGAATGCAATTTCTTCAAATATCCAAGGTCGCCCTTGTGCCGCTCGCCCGATCATTATAGCATCAGCCTGCGTATATTGAAAAACATCTTTTGCCTGTTCAGGTGTACAAATATCTCCATTAGCAATTACAGGAATTGTAACATTTTCTTTAACTGCTCTAATAGAGTCATATTCAGCGACACCGTTGAATAAGCAAGCACGTGTTCTTCCGTGAATAGTAATTGCCTTTATACCACAATCCTGTGCAATTTGTGCGATTTCTATGCAATTTCTATTTTCTTTATTCCATCCAGTCCGCGTTTTTAATGTTACCGGAACATCAACTGCACCGACAACTTTCTGCAAAATTTTTTTAATAAGTTCCGGATACTGCATTAAAGCAGAACCAGCCAATTTTTTATTGACCTTTTTAGCCGGGCATCCCATATTAATGTCAATCAACTGAGCACCGTGTTTGACATTAAATTCAGCAGCTTTTGCCATTTCGTCGGGATCAGAACCGACAATTTGTACTGCACGAATACCAACATCATCACTCGCTATCATTCGCAGAGCTGATTTATCGGTATGCCAAACATCAGAATTTGCTAAAAACATTTCTGAAACAGTCATACCAGCACCAAATCGATGACATAGATTACGAAATGGTTTATCACTTATTCCTGCCATTGGTGCAGCAATTAAATTATTCTTTAATTTTAGTTCACCAATGCTAAGTAAATTAAAGTTGGCTATATTACGCATTTTTTTTCAAACTTAAAAGGGGGTAGCGTTAATTTTTTTTATTTTTTTACCAGTAATACGACACCACTCATCAAGTTCAACCACTGGATCTAATTTAAAATTGGGTTGGTAAGCCATACAAACACTTGAGGATTGGGTAGTTAGAATACCAGATAGACCTAGTTTACCTTCAGGTTTTACTAATTTACTTATATGTGGTTCAAGTTCTTTTAATGGTCCAGCTAAAATATTGGCAACAACTATATCTGCCTGCAAATTGTCTGGGATCTCTTTTGATAAATAAAGATCTAGCCTTTCACTGACATCATTACGCTGTGCATTGTCACGGCTAGCTTGAATGGCTTGAGGATCAATATCAATACCGATTACTTGTTTTGCACCTAATTTTAGTGCAGCAATTGCCAAAATACCAGATCCACAACCATAATCGATAACTAATTTATCTTTAAGGTCTAAACTATCAAGCCAAGTTAAGCATAATGCCGTGGTTGGGTGAGTACCTGTGCCGAATGCTAATCCAGGATCTAACATGACATTAACTGCATTAGCATCGGGCACTTCGCGCCAACTAGGACAAATCCAAAGTCGCTCACCAAATTTCATAGGATGAAAGTTGTCCATCCATTCACGTTCCCAGTCTTTATCTTCTAATTGTTCAATTTTATAAGAATATTGTTCAAGATTTAGCATTGCTCTTAATTCATCGATATCTGTTTGAGCATCATAAAGCCCAATCACATCGGTATTACCCCAAAGTTTAGTTTCGCCAGGTAATGGTTCAAAAACAGGTGTGTCAAAGGTATCTTGAAAAGTGACTGATACAGCACCAGACTCCTCTAATTGTTCGCTAATTTGTTCAGCAAGATCGTTGGTCGTATTAATTTTGAGTTGAATCCAAGGCATAATTTTTTCCTGTGTTACCAAACATATTGGCAATCATAAACACTACCAATCCAATAATTAAGGATGGGATAATCGGGTTAAAAGCATAAAGCTTTATATTGTAAACAGATAAAAGAATATAGCTTATTGCACCGGCAAACATAGAACATAAAGCACCAGTCGAATTTGCTTTTTTCCAATAAAGTCCAAGTACTAATGGCCATAAGAATACGGCTTCAAGCCCGCCAAATGCAAGTAAATTTAACCAAATAATCATGTCTGGTGGATTCCAAGCCGCTAGGATGAGTAATCCACCAAAACTAAAAGTTATGATAACAGATGTGCGAGTTAATCTTTTATCACTATAGCTTTTGGTATGATTCATACTTAAAAATAGATCTTTAATAATAACTGATGAAATTTGTAGCAATTGGGCGTTGATTGTTGACATAATTGCAGCAAGTGGAGCAGCCAAAAAGATACCGGCCACTAATGGTGGCATAATTTTAATTATTAAAGTTGGAACAATTTGATCGGGAACAGTTAAATCACTAATAATAGCTCGTCCAAGAGCGCCAGATAAGTGCATAGTTAGCATAATGATTGTGACAACAATCGTACCAATTATAATTCCTTTATGTACAGCTTTACTGTCTTTGTACGCCATACAGCGAACCGCTGTATGAGGTAAACCAACCACAGCAAAACAGACTAAAACCCAAAATGATGCCATAAACGGAAAGTCCATAAAATTGTTAGGACCTTGTGGTGTTAGTAATGCAGGATCGATTTCATTCAAACGGTGAATAATCGCTGTTATACCACCACCAGCATAAATAATTGCTGTTAATAGCAATATAGCGCCAATTATCATTACTAAACCTTGAAAAGCATCATTAAGTATACTTGCTCTAAATCCTCCAAAAGCAGTATATATAACGGTACCAACACCAAAAATTAATAATCCGATATCGTAAGAAATGCCAACTGATGATTCCAATAATCGTGCACCACCAACAAACTGTACCGTCATAGCACCAATAAAAGCCACAACTAATGAGATGCTTGCAAACCAAACTATGGCTTTACTTTTATAGTGAGCATAAAGCATATCACTTAACGTTATAGCATTATATTTACGAGCCAAAATGGCAAATTTTTTGCCTAGGATACCAAGCGAGAGTAATACAGTTGGTACTTGGATCATCGATAATAGCACCCAACCAAGACCAAATTTATAAGCAGCACCAGGACCACCAATAAACGAGCTAGCACTAATATAAGTTGCAGCTAGTGTCATGGCGAGTAAAAATCCTCCCATGGTTCTATTGCCGATAAAATAATCAGTGAATTGATTTACTTTTTTGCGTTTTACATAAGCATAAATTGATAATGCAAACACAAAAATAAGATAGATGACAAGCGGTACAATAATATCTAAATGCATGTTAAATCACTTAGTTTGTTCTAATGAGAAATTTTTAAATTGAAATTTTACAACTACCCAACAAAGCAATATAAAACCGATAGGCACCATAATGCAAGATAGTTCAAACCACAATGGAAGACCTAAAAATCCTATTTTGTCGTTAATACAGTATGCACAAACGATCCATCCAAGAAGATAAATAAAAGTTAGCAATAGCGAAAGTTTAGCCTCTTTATTTGCTTGTTTATATCGAGCATCCATATTGATTTATTCAAAATTAAGGGTGGTTTAGAGTAAAAGAAAGAATTGAACTTAGCAAGTATATTGCGATTTATGCAATATTATATTTTAAATATATCAATTTTAGCAATATTAAAAGTATTATATAGTGTTTTATTGTTGATTATAAATACCTAAACTCTTGGAGAGAAAAATGTCAAACTATTTTAATACATTGAATTTGCGTGAAAAATTAGAACAATTAGGTCAATGTCGTTTTATGGCTCGTGATGAATTTGCATCAGAAGCTAATTTTTTAAAAGGTAAAAAAATTGTAATTGTTGGTTGTGGAGCACAAGGTCTTAACCAAGGTCTAAATATGCGAGATTCAGGTTTAGATATATCTTATGCATTACGTAAAGAAGCTATTGCTGAAAAACGTGCATCATGGAAGAAAGCAACTGAAAATGGTTTTAAAGTAGGAAGTTATGAAGAATTAATTCCAACAGCAGATCTTGTTATCAATTTGACTCCTGACAAACAACATTCTGCCGTTGTTCAAGCTATTCAACCGTTGATGAAAAAAGGCTCTGCGCTTGGCTATTCTCACGGATTTAATATTGTTGAAGTAGGAGAAAAGATTCGCTCTGATATTACAGTAGTGATGGTAGCCCCAAAATGTCCTGGTACTGAAGTTCGTGAAGAATATAAACGAGGTTTTGGTGTGCCGACACTAATTGCAGTTCATCCAGAAAACGATCCAAAAGATGAAGGGCTAGCAATAGCTAAAGCATGGGCAGCGGCAACAGGCGGACATCGTGCAGGCGTTTTACAATCGTCATTTGTCGCCGAAGTTAAGTCAGATTTAATGGGCGAACAAACAATTCTTTGTGGAATGTTACAAACAGGATCATTACTTTGTTTTGATAAGCTAGTGGCAGATGGTGTTGATCCTGCTTATGCATGTAAATTACTCCAATTTGGTTGGGAAACGATCACTGAGGCGCTAAAACAAGGTGGAATTACTTTAATGATGGATCGTTTATCAAATCCAGCTAAATTGAGAGCAAATGCTTTAGCAAAAGAATTAAAAGTGATCATGACGGATCTTTACCGTAAACATATGGACGACATTATATCAGGCGAGTTTTCATCAACTATGATGAAAGACTGGGCAAATGATGATGTAAACCTTCTTAAATGGCGTAAAGAAACGGGTGAAACCGCTTTTGAAAAAGCTGCTGACTATCAAGGTAAAATTGATGAACAAGCTTATTTTGATCAAGGTGTTGTTATGGTTGCAATGGTTAAAGCCGGTGTTGAACTTGCCTTCGAAACTATGCTTGAATCTGGTATTTTAGCTGAATCAGCTTATTATGAATCATTACATGAGTTACCACTTATTGCTAATACTATTGCGCGTAAACGTTTGTATGAAATGAATGTTGTTATTTCTGACACAGCTGAGTATGGCAACTATCTATTTGCTAATGCCGCTGTACCACTATTAAAAGAAAAATTCATGCCAATGTTACAAGCTGGCGATCTAGGTAAAGCGATCCCTGAAGGTAGTGTTGATAATGCACAATTACGCGATGTGAATGAAGAAATCCGTAATCATCCAATTGAAACAATCGGTCGTAAATTACGTAGTTATATGACTGATATGAAACGCATCAATGTTGCAAGCTAAATAGCTATTTATAACTATAAAAAAGGTGCTGAAAAGTACCTTTTTTTGTATCTAAAAATTGAATTTATTGTAAAAAACTTTCAGGTAAGTATATGTTTCAGTATAAAATGATTAGATCTAAAGGGATCTAACTGGATCTAATTTAGATCCAATTTATATTTTTTTGATCCTTTCACTTTATAATTAAATTTTTTAAAAATTATATAATTAAATTATTTTTATTTTAACTTTTTATTTATTTTTTATGTAATTTATGTTATCTTTTTGACCAATTTTAAATCAAATGATAAGGGTAACATATTAATGAAAATGACTTTTCGACCAACTGATTGTTGGCGATGGTATTTTGATAGCGAATACGATAGTTTAATGCTTGAAGTTTCATCTGAAATGTTATTTCGTTCTTGTTATCCAAGTAAAATGTTAGTTCCTGATGTTTTTGGCGAATTTCCATTTTCTGTTAGTGACGCAACGTCTTATTATCAATTTTATAATAGTTGTCAGTTACTTAATTTGACAGATTCACAAAAGATTGAACTAGCTATTAACGCTATTGTTGCAGCTAATTTTTTAAAGCCTCAAATGCCTAAAAGTTGGTATTTTTCACAACAACCAATGTTATACAAGCCTAAAATAGCTGATATTGTTGAGGTAATTTTACAAGAAGATGGACAAAAGGTTTGTTTGATGGTCGTTGAAGCGGGGGAAAATGCATCTCTTTGTATTATTGCACAAGCTTCATTTGTGGCAATGAATAAAACGTTTGTGTTTTCTGAAGCAATTAAAGTAATGAATGATAGATTAATATCTGTAGAGAAAAAATTTACTGAACAAAAGCTGACTTCAGATAATTTTGAATTTAAGGCTATTTCTTAAGTAATTTAATTGTAATATCTCCTTTAGGCACACAACTACAGGCTAAAATTTTATTATTTCGCCTAATAGCAGCTTGTGTTAATGCCTCTACTTCACCTTGTTTTAATTCAACTAGACAACGTCCACAAATACCTGCACGGCAAGAATAAGGTAATGTTATTTTATGTTGTTCTAACTGCTCTAAAATAGTTTGCTTATTATTAGCTTTAATTATTTGATTTTCAAAATTTATTGTACAAACTTTTGCTTCAGTTTTTATTTCTGTTGGAAAGGTTTTAATATAATTTTTAGCTGGTTGCCGTTCCAATACTTCAATTTTATCGTGAACTGAAATTGTTCCATGATTTCGGGCTATCATATTCATACCAAAATCAATTTCACCTTGCTTATCGGCTCTAAAGTAACGTAAGGTTTTAATTGGTTCATTATCAGCTAAGAATATTGCAGATTTTATGTTCATTGTCGTTATAACACAGCGACTACAAGGTTTAACAATATCAAAAATCACATTGCCAATTTTTATTGTTTTCCAGCCATCCTCCGCAAAAGGAAGTGCTCCTTGGATAATAATATTTCCACGAAATTGTCTAATATCTAGTTTTTCAGGGCATTGCTGTTGTAAATAATCAAATGAAGCTTTATTTAATAACAAATAAGGATAACCATCAGCAAAACTAACAGGAATATCAGGATAGCGTTTAGTTCGACGAGTTAATTGTTGACCAACCCATCTTAATTGTACATCTTTATGCAAAATTTGACTGAAAAATTGATTGATTCTTATAGGAGCTATTAGTGATGTAAAATGATTACCCCAAATTTCAGTAGGCTCGTAATTCAACGAAAACTCATCAAGATTAAATATTATTATTTCAGTTGGAGATAGTGAAATATGTACTTCGTTTTTTACTATGGATGTTTTGATTTTCAGGAGCTCAGGGTGTTGTCTTGCCGTGATAAAAGTGCCATCGGGTTCACTAAGCATCAATATGCGGTCATGCTCAAAGCCTCCATCAACTGTATTTGCCTTTGTTAATTGTATCCCTTGCATTGATTTGATTGGGTAGATGTATAGTTGATTGACGAAAATCATAATATCTTACATAGATTACAAATGTTTTGATAATTATATACTTAATTACCCATATCTTATAGTTTTTAGATTTAACAAATAGAATGAATAAGTTAAGGCATATTAGCATAACTCGCTATAGCTTATTTCAGTAATATAATATAGTACTTTGCCATTAGGGGTGATAACGGCTATTTCATCATCAACTTTATGACCTATTAATGCTTTTGCTACAGGGCTATTAATTGATATCCAATTTTTTTTAGGATCAAATTCATCGCTACCAACAATACGGTAAATATGTAAATTACCAGATTCATCTTCCAATTTTACCCATGCGCCAAAAAATACTTTACCTTCTTGTTTTGGGTGTGGTTCGACAATTGTTAACGTTTCTAGTCGCTTGGTAAGAAAACGTATACGCCGATCAATTTCACGTAATCTTCGTTTTCCATAAATATATTCTGCATTCTCACTACGATCTCCGAGGGCTGCTGCATCTGATACAGCTTGTGTAACGCGAGGTCTTTCTTCTTTCCATAAATATTTCAATTCACCATTAAGGTTCAAATAACCTTCTCTTGTTATATAATTATTCTTTCGCATATTTTCATTCCCTATAGTAATCTTTATTTTTCGAGTAAAAACTCGATTTTTCTTTATTAAAATATATTGCTCGAGTAAAAGATCGACATTTATTTGGTAAAATTTATTCTATTTTTTAATATTTATCAAAATAACGTTAAATAATCTTTAAAAATCAACATTAAAATGATATTATTTTTTTATTGCTTGTGTTGTGTTTTTTTATTTTATTCTTGGAATATCTCTTGTTTAATAAGTAATTAAGTTAATTATATCGCATAAATAAGTTTAATTTCGCAATTATACAATAATAAAATAAATAAGTTGTTATTATTATCACCATTAGGAATGAATATGACTACACGGAAAGAGCCAATTTGGGGTCTAGTTTGTCTTATTAGTTTTTTTCAACTAAATCTTTAGCATTATCGGCTGTTACTGCAAATCCTATTAATGGAAATAGTCCTCGTTTTATTAGTTCAATTGAAAATAATATTCAATCCAATAAAGCATTTAATTATTTTGGTGTCATCTATAATGGAAACACCTATTTTTATACAGGTGATTTGAACACAGCATTAGGCTCAGATGTTTCAACTAAAACTCCTGAAAGTTTAGGTTTATTAGCAGCAATTAAACAACCAGAAAGCTCTGAGGTTATAGATGTTGATGGTGATGGAGATATTAAATTATCAGAGGACAAGGATAACCCAGTTTCGCTGGAATGGTATTACGAAGACGAAAATAATAAAGAAGTTAAATTAACAGACGATCAAACAAAAACGACATTTGAAAAATTAGTAAAAAGTGGTATTTATCCTTATATTAAAGTTAGTGGTGGGGTAGCTTTAACTACAAAATACGGAGTTCCAAATTTTCAAAATTATCCAGATAGTAAGATTGCTATAACAAAAACACCTTATCGAAATTTTAATGTACAAGTAGGTGGTGAAGCTATCAAATATGCTAGTCCACATATGCTTTATAGTGCTACAGCTTATTCTTGGGGGGATAGATCTGTTTTTGATTGGGTAGACTGGAATGGTTTTGTACCACAAGATGATTATTTAAATAACTTCCCTTCAGTTGGTGTAAATGGTCTCTTTTTCTATTTAATTACCGAGAATATTGATAATTCATTAAGCACAACAAAATGGATCGTAAGAACATCGGATCCTGATAAAGGATCACCTGGAGCAATTACAGCGACAGTTGCAAAGTCAGAGGCTCCAAGAGCAGTAGTTGTAGGTGGTTTTAAGGCTTATGATGCAAAAAATATGGTTCTGGTTACGTTAAAAGGTCCTGATTCCTCATCTAAAGGTGCTAATCGAGCTACAGCGCCCAAAGCGAATTTACCTGTTGATATTGAGATAATAGGCGAAACCAAACAAGGCGTAATGCTTAGTTACAGTTTCCGGATAACTAAATGGTTTATCAATAGAGGAGAATATATTGATACATATCAAGAGCAAAAAGATTGGTGCAGAAGTTTAGGTGAATATAAATTAGCATCGCTCAGAGAGTTGAGTAATGCTAACTTTCTGCTTCATCAAGATAAATATGGTAATAATCCTGATAACTACTACAAAAGATCCGTACATGGGGGATTAATTACTGAATGGGGGGGATTAGCGTATTATCAAGGCGATAATTTTCATAACCCAACCTATGGTTGGACTAGTGATTTTTCTAAGTCTACGGGTGATCCTATTTATATCAATATGAATGATGCTGCACTAAATGGCGATAGAGATGATCAGCATCCGTATTACGCATTATGTAGTTCTAAATAAAGAAGTTAAATTTGTGGTTAGCTCTATTAAATGTTAGCCAAGCTAAAAATATCCCAATAACTAGCAGTTATATTTTTGGGGGAGGAGATAAAAGGCTCAGAATTGCAACAGAAACAAGGATAGGTATATAATCACTACTTTGCTTAAAATTGTTAAAAATACCATGATGAATAAACAAATTAGCCATATTATAGCCAGTGAGTTAGCCGTAAAGTCAGAACAAGTTCAAGCGGCGATTCAATTATTAGATGAGGGTAGTACCGTTCCTTTTATTGCTCGTTATCGAAAAGAAGTGACAGGTGGGCTTGATGATACCCAATTACGTACTCTTGATAGTCGATTGAGCTATTTGCGAGAACTTGAAGATCGTAAGCAAACAATTTTAAAGTCTATTGAAGAACAAGGTAAATTGACATTAGAATTAAGTAACAGTATTACACAAACGCTTAGTAAAACTGAACTCGAAGATCTCTATTTACCATATAAACCTAAACGCCGTACTCGAGGTCAAATTGCCATTGAAGCAGGGCTTGAGCCATTGGCGGATGGCTTATGGCAGAATCCCATGCTTGATCCTGTAATTGAAGCCGAAAAATATATCAATTCCGATAAAGGTATTACTGATACAAAATCAGCAATGGATGGAGCTCGTTACATTTTGATGGAGCGCTTTGCAGAAGATGCAGCATTATTAGCAAAAGTGCGTCATTATCTTTGGAATAATGCTCATTTAGTTTCGCAAGTGGTGAGTGGTAAAGAGGAAGAAGGAGCTAAATTCCGAGACTATTTTTCACAAAGCGAGCTGATTTCTAAAATACCATCTCATCGTGCATTAGCAATGTTTAGAGGGCGAAATGAAGGCTTTTTACAACTCTCCTTAAATGCTGATCCGCAATTTGAACAAGCGCCTAAAGAGAGTTATTGTGAACAAATTATCACTGAATATCTAGGCGTCCACTTTAATGAACAGCCAGCAGATAAATGGCGCAAAGCTGTGATTAATTGGACATGGCGCATTAAAATTCTGATGCACATGGAAACCGAATTAATGACAACATTACGTGAGCGAGCAGAGGAAGAAGCGATTAACGTATTTGCTGCTAACTTGCATGATATGTTAATGGCTGCTCCAGCAGGTATGAAAGTTACTATGGGCATGGATCCCGGTTTAAGGACGGGTGTAAAAATAGCTGTTGTTGATGCAACAGGTAAATTAGTTGCGACTGAAACGATTTACCCTCATACAGGGCAGGCAGATAAAGCAGCTATGGTTATTGCCGCACTTTGTATTAAATATCAAGTTGAATTAGTGGCCATTGGTAATGGTACAGCTTCGCGCGAAACTGAACGTTTTTATCTTGATGTTCAAAAGAAATATCCAGAAGTGAAAGCGCAAAAAGTGATTGTAAGCGAAGCAGGTGCCTCAGTTTATTCTGCATCAGAACTAGCAGCGCAAGAATTTCCTGATTTAGATGTATCTATTCGTGGTGCAGTATCAATTGCACGTCGTTTACAAGATCCATTAGCAGAGCTTGTTAAAATAGATCCTAAATCGATTGGGGTGGGGCAATATCAGCATGATGTTAGCCAAACTCAGTTAGCAAAAAAACTTGATGCTGTTGTTGAAGATGGTGTTAATGCCGTTGGTGTGAATTTAAACACTGCTTCGATGATGTTACTTGCTCGTATTGCTGGACTTAATAAAGTAATAGCTCAAAATATAATTAATTGGCGTAATGAAAATGGACAATTTACGGATCGTAAACAATTATTGAAAGTGGCTCGCTTAGGTCCTAAAGCATTTGAACAGTGCGCTGGATTTTTACGTATAATGGATGGTAAAAATCCTCTTGACGCATCGGCTGTTCATCCAGAAGCTTACCCTGTTGTAGAACGAATTTTAGAAAAAAATCACAAATCTTTAAAAGAAATTTTAGGTGATACAAACTATTTAAAATCACTTAAAGCAATCGATTACGTAGATGATCATTTTGGTGTGCCAACAGTTACAGATATTATCAAAGAGCTTGATAAACCTGGTCGTGATCCAAGACCTGAATTTAAAACTGCGCAGTTTGCTGATGATATAGAAACGATGGAAGACCTAAAAATAGGTCTGATTATGGAGGGATCTGTTACTAATGTAACTAATTTTGGCGCATTTGTTGATATTGGTGTGCATCAAGATGGTTTAGTGCATATTTCAGCTTTATCAGATAAGTTTGTTGATGATCCAAGAACAGTGGTAAAAGCTGGTGATATAGTCAAAGTTAAAGTAATAGAAGTTGACATTCCTCGAAAACGTATCGCTTTATCAATGCGATTAGATGATCCTGCAACGTCAAAAACTGATAATCGAAAATTCATTAATGAACGTTCGGTTAACAATACTAAAAAACAACATTCATCTTCAATGACTAATAATGTCATGGGAAATGCATTTGCAACTGCATTTAAAAAGAATAAATAATATTTTTCTAGTTTAAGGGACAATTGTCCCTTTTCTGCATTTAAAACCATCTAGTTAAAGCTACCTAATAGCGATCTATTCAATATAGAACTGAAACATATAATTAAAGCCAACTCAGGTTTATCTTTTTTACTTAATGTAATAGTATTATCGGTTATGATATAAAGTATTACTAATATTCTATAATTCTATTGTAAATATCCTTAAATAAGCAGCATAATTTCTACTTGAATCTTGACTAAGTTTGAAGTATTTACACATTGGTATAAATTATCTGTTATTTATTGATACTTAAAAGTAACAAGTTATTACCATTACAAATAAACATTAGGTAATATAATATGTTGTAGGCTATGCTGTTTTAATTGTTCTGCAAACTGTTCTACTTCAGGCCTACTGGCGGATGGCCAGTTTTTAGCGATACCATGTACACCATGATTATGAAAAGCATTAATTCTTATTTGAATATTGGGATCTAAATCAATTAAAAATTTGGCAATATTTTTAGCATTATCCTGTAGATCCGTTTGTTTAGGAATAATTAAAAGTCTTACCTCATATAGTTTTTTTATTTTTGCCAGATAGTTAATCGTTTCTTTTACTCGTTGATTGTCTCTTCCCGTTAACTTTTTATGCACATCATTATCCCAAGCTTTGAGATCAATCATTGCGCCATCCATCACATTTTCTACTTTTTGCCATCCTGTTTTAGTTAAATAACCATTGCTATCAATAAAACAGGTAAGGTGCTTTAAATCGTTAGATTGTTTGATAACATTGAATAACTCTTTAATAAAGGGTAACTGCATTGTTGCTTCTCCACCACTTATGGTAATACCATTTAAAAATGGTAGATATTTCCGGATAGCGATTAAAATATCATCTACACTATATCTATAAGTCATTGGTGATGAAGAATGTTTACAAGTATTAATACAAGTATCACATTGCTGACAATTTGAAGTTTGCCATATAACTTTATTGTTACTAAAACTTAATGCTTTGTGTGGACAAGTATCAACACATTGACCACAATCCTTGCACAATGATATCGTATAAGGATTATGGCAGTTTAAACAACGAAAATTACATCCTTGTAAAAATATAACTAGTCGATTACCAGGTCCATCTACACAAGAAAAGGGTAAAAGCTTATTAACGATTGCCCATGACTTGCTCATGACTAATTACTCGTGGTTTTCGACATAAATAACTATTATTTTCGGTATCGTCGGCAGCCTCGGCTCCTAAGAAAGTAGTATTAATTCGTGAGCCTTCTTTTTTATATCTTTTAATATCAGATAATCTCACCATATAACCTGTAACTCGAACAAGATCATTACCACTGATATTGGCAGTAAATTCGCGGAAACCAAATTTGAAAGCAGCTTTACAAATTTGTAGCAAAGCTAGGGGATTATTTTTTATTGTCTCATCAATTGTTAAAATGTCACTAATACCCGAAGTGAAATACTGGTGATGTTTATACAGAGCCATAATATGAGTGACAGGATCGGGTTCTTGCCCATATGGTATTCTTAACCCAGGTGTTGTTGCTCTATCTATACTAATGCCTGATTGTGAATGCAGCATTGCTTTCCCTTTCCAAGCATAATCTATTGTATGGTTATCAATAAATTCGGCAATTAATTGTGTAATAGTTAATGCAAGTTCATTAGCTTGTTCATCAAAACCATAACGTCCAGCTAAATTTGCTTTTTCTTGCAAGATATTGACAGCTTCAGCCATTCCAAATATACCAAACATTGGAGCAAATCGTTTTGGATCAATTAAACCTTCTTCAACTAAAAAACTGCTATTAAAAAAGTTTGATTTATTGTAAAGAAAGTTTGACCTTGCTTGAATAAGATTGAGCTGCAATTGACAATAGTGGGGTAAGATATTTGACAGAAAGTCTTCTATATTTTTACTGCGTATCGCAACTTCTTTTAAATTGATTCGTGAAAGCGTGCTTCCCCCTCCAGCTACTGGTAGTGAATTATAGCAACTTACAACACCGTAACCTTGGTTATCAAAATCTTTTTGAATCATATTGTTGTTTGCAATATGAGGTTTGCTTGTTTCACAAATATTTTCAATTGCCACTAATAATAATGATTCTGGTGTAATGTCTTCATCATAGATAAAGGTTAAATTTGGAGCAACTTGTTTGAGTTCTCTATCTATACGCAAGATTACCCGACAGATAATATTATCGGTTGGTCCAATGTTTGCATGCATAAATGCATCAGGTAAATTACGATCAAGCATGATCCAAAAATGCTTTAATCGCTGATAAATCTCATCTTCAGTAATATTACCAACGTAAGGAAGTAAAATTTGATCTAAGCATCCTAAATAAACAGGCATACCAGTTACTGAAGGAACATGATGATAGATGATGATAAGCAAATTTAATGCATCATCAAATGTTTCAGCTGGATTAAGTTCTAGCCATTGTGATCCTTGTTTTAAAAATTTCACATAATCAGGTAAAACATAACGAGGTTTATAAGGTGCGTGACCTTCGTACATATCACAAATAACGCGGTCATTTAAAGCTTGTTGTGTTTCTTCATCCAGATCTACATAAGGTAAATTATTTTCTGCTGCTAAGGCGAGCAAATTTGATTTTTGTTTGGGTGACAAATTAGGGTCTGTCACAATATTATAACAACTTTGTTGAAATTCGGTCATGCTCATAATTATCTCAATATTTATTTCTCAATAATAAATTGTTTTGGTTCATAATCAGACGCAGTAATTGGCGAATGAGTCTCAAAATATTGTTTTACTACATCGGCATCGCGATAACCCGTATCAACGTAAGTCGGTGATGTATTAGTTATTGGATAGCCATCTCCACCAGCGGCTAAAAAGTCAAGTGTAGCAATGCGATAGTTTTTTTGTAAATCGATCGGTTGATCATTAATTTTTACATCTTCAATATTGTTCCCATTTCTTGTTAGGTTTATATTTTTCAAATGTGCATACCCACCCGAACCTTGCTTTTTACTTAATGCAACTTTTAGATAATCAATTAATTCATTGCCAGTTAATTCGAAATAAACCACACTGTTACCAAAAGGTTCTACTTTTAAAATATCACGATAAGTAATATTACCTTCAATTAAAGAGTCACGAATCATACCCCCAGACATAATGCCAACGTCTGCATTGGTTTTTTCAACAAAAGCACTGAGTAACAGTTGTCCCATATTGCTTTGTTGGTATCTAACAACATCTCGATTACCTTCTAATCGTCCTTTTAACTCGCCACTTTTCACTAACAACTGCTGTTTACCTAATTCTTGATAAGGTCTTAAATTTTCAAGTAAGGATTTATCTTGAGGAATTTCTTGCGTGTAATATTCAAGGCGTTTGGTACTGTTACCATTATCAACCTCTTTTTTAAGGTTAATAGGAATTAATTGGTAATTTTTTAACGTGATTTTGCCATTTAAAAAGACAAAATCTGCACGTCCAACATATTTCCCCCATTCGTGGGCCTGCACAATCCATGTGCCATTTTGTTGATCTGGCGCACAAGGTGTACCTGGTACATATTCGGTAATACGTTTATTAGGACTAGCCATACACACAGGGTTTTGTGAGTGTCCTCCCATTATCATATCTAAATCGCCGGCCTGTAAATTTCTGGCTAATTCAACATCACCCAGTGCCATTGAGCCATGTTCACCATTTTCATAATGCCCCATATGAGTGACAGCAATAATCATATCAGGGTGTTCATTATCTTTTAACTGTTTAATTATTTTTTGTGCTTCGGGTAAGGTTTGTCGAAATTCGACGCCTTCCGTATTTTTGGGTGAAGCAAGAAAAATGGTATCGTCAGTGGTTAAACCAAACACAGCAACTTTAATACCATTCAAATCAAACATTTTATAGGCATCAAATACATGTTTATCTGTGCCTTTAAAGTAAGTGTTTGCCGATAAAAAAGGAAATTTTGCCCATTTTTGTTGCTCACGAATAATAGTCAAAGGATGATCAAACTCATGATTACCCACAGCCATAGCATCGTAACCAACCGCATTCATGCCAATAAAATCAGGTTTGGCTTGCTGTACATCAGATTCAGGGACACCAGTATTAATATCACCACCTGATAGCAGCAGTAATTTCCCTCCTTTTGCCGTAACTTCTTTTCGAATTTCATCTACTACGGTTTTTTGAGCAGCAAGCCCATACTCACCAATATCATTTTGCCAAAAACGGCCGTGGTGGTCATTGGTATGCAAAATAGTAAATTGATAAGACTTGTCTTTTTCTAAAGTTGGAACTGATGAGCTTTTTGTGGAAACAGCGGCCATGCAAGAGGCTGAAAATAGCCCCATACAAACAAGTAATGATAGCTTTTTATTTAATTGATAATGCATGGTATCTCCTAAATCATTATATAACAGCTATTATCCTGTAATCACCTTGTAAATAAGTTGAGGCTCAGTTGCGTTATCGCTAATGGTAATATTGTCATATAATTTTTGCTTGATAGTATCAAGCTTATCAGTATTGGCGTGTATCGTTAATAAAGCTTCACCTTCAGTAACTTTGTCGCCTACTTTTTTATGTAACACGATTCCAACAGCTGGATCAATAATATCTTCTTTGGTTGCACGACCAGCACCTAATTGCATTGCAGCGATCCCGATTTGATCTGCGATAATTTTTGATACATAACCTGACTTAAGGGCTGGTAGGGCAATTTGGTAAGGTGCACTAGCCAATTTTTCAGGATGATCAACGACCGAACTATCACCGCCTTGTGCTTCAATTAGGGTTTTAAACTTCTCGATAGCTTTACCATTTTTAATGACTTCTTGAAGTTTTATTCTGGCTTCTTCTAATGTTTTTGCTTTATCGGCAAGTACAACCATTTGACTACCTAATGTTAAAACCAGTTCGGTTAAATCGGCTGGACCATGACCTTTTAACGTATCAATTGCTTCTTTTACTTCAAGAGCATTACCAATTGCAAAACCAAGAGGTTGAGACATATCCGAAATAATTGCCATGGTTCTACGGCCAATTTGATTACCAATATTTACCATTTCATGGGCTAATTTTTCTGAATCGGCCATATCTTTCATTAGCGCACCATCACCTGTTTTAACATCAAGAACGATGGCATCAGCACCCGCTGCCAATTTTTTACTCATAATTGAACTTGCAATAAGAGGAATAGAGTTAACAGTACCTGTTACATCACGTAACGAATAAAGTTTCTTGTCTGCTGGGGTTAAATTGCCTGATTGACCAATAACTGCAAGGCCTTTATTATTAACTTGATTAATAAAATCTTGTTTACTTAATTCAATTTTAAAATCAGGAATCGATTCAAATTTATCTGTGGTGCCACCCGTGTGACCAAGCCCTCGTCCAGACATTTTAGCTACTGGGACATCTAAAGCTGCTACTAAAGGAGCTAGAACTAATGTTGTAGTGTCACCTACACCGCCAGTTGAATGTTTATCAACTTTAATGCCTTTGATTGAAGACAGATCAACAGTATCGCCAGAATACATCATCGCCGAGGTTAAATCTGCGCACTCTTTGGAAGTCATACCTTGATAATAAATTGCCATTAATAAAGCACTAACTTGATAATCGGGGATAGTTCCATTGGTATAATTAGTGATAAAAAATTGGATTTCATCAGTGGTTAATACATTGCCGTCACGTTTTTTTTCTATAATATCTACAAATCTCATTACTATTCTCTCTTACTATCAATAAATAAAATTAGTGTATTGCTTTGTTTATACAAAATAAATATTAAGTCCTAATTATTATTTTTTATTGTTAAAAAATAATGTTAATCAAGATCACTTGGTGAAAAAGACCAAGGTAATAATTCTCCCACTGTTGTTTCCTGAATTCTACCGTTCATATTGGTCAAAATAACAGGCATATCTTTAGCACAAAACTCACTAATAACTTGACGGCAAGCTCCACATGGTGAAATAGGCCCATCAGTATCTCCAATTACCACCAATTTTTTAAATTTTGTTTTACCTTCAGAAACCGCTTTAAAAATTGCCGTTCTTTCGGCACAATTTGCTAGTCCATAAGATGCATTTTCAATATTACAACCTAAAATTGCTTCATCATCTTCAGTAATTAGCACGGCACCAACCTGAAATTTAGAATAAGGTACATAAGCTTTAGAACGGGCTGTTTTAGCAAGTTCAATCAGTTTTTCAATTTTCATATTAATAATCCTTTTGGCCATAATAAATCTAACTAAATTTTAGGTTGAGTGTTAACAGGAGACTGCAAATCTATCTTATAAACACCAAAACCAGATGTATCTGTATCGATAAAATGAATAGGGTATAGTGAATGTTTTTCGATATAGGTTTTAGCTTCATCAGTTGGTGATGATTCAAAGCGAATATCTAATTTTGTGTTACTAATAATTGGAGAAATTTGCCAATTATTGTCGATGGTAACATTCGTTATACTATATTTTTGGGTAGTATTGGTAATATAGGCTGAAAGAATTACTCTTAGATCGTCAGGAGAATTAAATTTGACATTTTTTTCACCAGTACCTGGAAATATACCACTATAAGCACGATAATTATTGGTGGCAATTAAGAATTCTTGGTTAGGAGCAATTGTTTTTTGTTGATAAGTCAGATTCCTAATTCTTTCAGATGTAGGGTTAATTAACTGGCAATTTGCATCATAACGGGGTGGCTTTGTTACATCTATTTGATAATTTACTCCATCAATAATATCAAAATTATAGGTTCTGAATTTATCCCAATTAATCAAATATTGTGGTTGTGATGAATTAGTATTAATTTGATTATATACACCAGCTGAACACTCTAACCACTCTTTGACATCTTTACCTGTAATTTTCACAGCAGACAAAATATTAGGATAAAGGTAAATATCTGCAGCATTTCTAAACGACAAATTACCTGCTTTAACATCAACAAAAGCGCTAGGATCGTTTTTCCTGCCGCCAGCTTTAAATGGTGCAATGGCCGATAAAACGGGCAAACCATCAAGATCAGGATCCCCTTTAATAAACTGCTTAACGTAATCGATTTGTGCATCATTAATAATTTGTAAGGCAGATGTATCTTCAACCAATGCTAGATAGCTCGTAATATCGGTTGAAACTTTACCTATTGGTTTACTAACAAATTCACGTGTTCCTTGGTGATCTTTGTTTAGAATGTCGACGATTTTTTGATCGGCTTTAACAAGTGCCTTTTTAGTTTTTACATCATAGATTGGTCTAGCTTCTGATTTACCTGAAATCACTTGCCATTTTGATTTATCACCATCAAGAACTAAGTCCACCACTCCCAAATGGCTACCCCAATGTCCGGGCATAACAGCAGGCACATGATTAATGTTACCAGTTTTGATATCGGTATTTGGTAATGATTTGAAATCTTCACTAGGAAATATGCCGTGAGAATGGCCAAACATAATTGCATTAATACCCTCTACTTGACTCAAGTAGTAAACCGAATTTTCAGCTAATGCTTTATAAGGCTCAGCTGAAACACCAGAATGTGGAATGGCAATAATAACATCAGCGCCTTGTTTTTTCATTTCAGGGACTAATAGTTTGGCCGTTTCTGTAATATCTTTGACGACAACTTTTCCATCAAGATTAAGTTTGTCCCATTGCATAATCTGTGGAGGGACGAAACCAATATAGCCGATTTTAATCGTGTGTTTATTGCCGTTTCTATCAATAACAGGAGTATCTAAGATAATATATTGTGTAAAAAATGGCTTTTGAGTTTTGGCATCATAAACATTAGCGTTGATGTAAGGAAATGTAGCCCCAGAAAGACTTTTTTGTAGAAATTCCAATCCAAAATTAAATTCGTGGTTACCAATATTACCCACACTATAATTAAGTGTATTGAGCGCTTTATAAACAGGATGAATATCGCCATCATTAAGCCCCATATTTACGGCATAATCAGCCATTGGGCTGCCTTGAATTAGATCACCATTATCAACAAGAACACTATTTTTTACTTCACTTCTTGCTTGATGAATTAAATTAGCAGTTTTTACTAATCCAAAAGAATCAACAGATTGATCTTTGAAATAATCGTAATTCATCATGTTTCCATGCAAGTCGGTTGTTTCAATTATCCTTAAATCAACAGTTGCAGCATTAACAACGCCAGATATAAATAGGGTTAAAAAGGGTAAAGTTAACTTATTTTTTTTCATGCAAATCTCCTATTATTCTGACAAGTAAATTAGTTAACGGGTATGGCTAGTAACAGTTTCTGATACTCTAAAAATCGTTCAATGATTGCTGGATGATATTTTTTGTCATTAATAAATTTTTTAAGTAATTGTCTATCATCAGATGAAAAACATAAAAGAACTTGCTCAGTTAAACGACTTTTAACCGTATCTTCAACAAATGCGGCTTGAATGCCACATAGTGTTATATCAAGCAATTCTAATCGTGAAAATGCAAATATGGATTGGGCGATACTATATTCTTTTTCAATATCAGTACCAAAAATCCCTGCATCATCTGTATTTAAAGTAATGCGAACTCCTTGGTCATAAAGTTGCCTTATTGGATGTTGATAAATATCGCCATGCAATTCATTCACTAAAATTCGATTACTCGTTAAAGCAATTTCTAATGTAATTTTTTTTTCGACCAGTTCACAAATAAGCGCTTTGTTTTCAATGGCACGAATGCCATGACCAATTCTGTTTGCACCGTGTTTAAGAGCTTGAATAATACTCTCATCTGAATCAATTTCGCCAGCATGATACGATTTTTTTAAATTCATCTGAGTAGCCAGCTTATGTGCATCTTTAAAATCCTTAAAATGCCCAACCTTTTCGTTACCAGCAATATTAAATCCCGTAATAAAGGGGTGATGATTTTGCTGAATAAAACGCAACGTATCATAAACAACTTTAGCGCCTAGGTGTCTAACACCAATAACATGATATCTAACTGTAATATCATAGTCGTTTTGTACTTTTATAATCGCTTTGTCCATGTAGAAAAGAGTTTTATTAAACCTTTCTTTATCCCAAATTAATTTTCCATTCACTTCGGTTGTGCAAATATGATAAGGGGATAAAAATAGTTCACAATAAATTAACCCTTGTTTAGCATTTCTATAAAGAAAATCATAAGTAATAGAATAATAATCTTCAGGATCTTTTAGAAAGCTAGAAACGGTATCATATGTATTAATAAATTCTTCAAATTTGGACTCGTCATACAAATATCTACCATTTTTATATTCTTTGGCATTGTATTGACCAGATTGGTAACATAGTGTATTAGGAAAAGGAATATTATTTTTTTGAGCTAATTGGTGAGCCATGGCAGGGGTAATGCTGCCTTCAACATGTTCGTGCAATATAACTTTAGGTATCATTTGATCGTTCATTAGGTATTTAATCTATTTTTAAATGAGATAAATTGGCTTTAATAACATTGGTTTTACTAACAATGATATCAAAAGCTTATTAAAAAATTTTTAATAACATGTATATCATCGTCAATTGGGTTATTTTAACTTGATAAGATACTTATCTGCTATATCTTTTGCATCACTTATTTATATTTTTGTGCGGTAAATCAAATTTTTACGATAATTTATTGTTAGTAAAAAAGGCAACAAAATGTATTGTTGCCTACATATTGATTAAGTGGGAAAAAGCTTCAGCACACAATGAATAATTAATAAATGATTTAAACGGTTTTTGGATTAGGCTTTTCGTTTTTAAAGATCAACATAAATACAATTGCTAGAACCAAAGCATAACCTGCAAAAATAAGCCAAACTGTTTGCCATTCAGTAACATTTCCAGTTTTATAATAATCGACTACATAACCACTGCCTACCGAACCTAAATAAGCACCGAACCCATTAGTCATGGTCATAAATAATCCTTGAGCACTATTACGAATAGTTGGCGATACCGATTTTTCAACATACATTGAACCAGATATATTGTAAAAGTCGAAAGCACAACCATAAACAATCATTGAAAGAAGAAGTAATACAGAACCGAAAAGAGATGGATCGCCATAAGCAAATAAACCAAAACGAGCAACCCAAGCAAGCATACTAATAAGCATAACATATTTGATACCTAAACGTTTCATAAAGAAAGGTACAAATAAGATAAATGCGACTTCTGACATTTGAGAAATAGACAACAGTATAGAAGGGTATTTAACCACTAAACTATCAGCATATTCAGGGAATCTTTCAAAATCATGTAAAAATGGATTACCAAAAGTATTGGTTATTTGTAAAATACCGCCTAATAAAACCGCAAATAGAAAAAATATAACCATTCGTGGTTGTTTGAATAAAACAATAGCATCTAACCCTAATGCGCTAATGATGTTTTTTTCTTCAGTTTTATTTTTTGTTGTTGGAATCAATGGTAGCAAGAATGAATAAAGGCTGAGTAATAAAGCAGATGCAGCTGCAATATAAAGTTGCATGCTACTCAGTTCTAATTTTAAAAGACTCACAAGCCACATAGCAACAATAAATCCAATGGTGCCAAAAATTCTGATACAAGGGAACTCGGTAATAACATCAAGTCCACGTGATTCTAAGCAAGAATAAGCGATTGAATTTGAAATGGCGATGGTTGGCATGAAAGCTAGGCAATGAATCAATATCACAATCATCATCATGAAAGGAGATGTTACAGAAGCCGCAATAAATAGTGTTAAAGCACCAATTAAATGACAAAGCATATACAAACGGTTAGCAGGTATCCATCTATCCGCTACAATCCCAAGTAAGCCAGGCATAAATAAAGATGCGATACCCATTGTTCCGTATATCGAACCTACTTCAAGACCAGTAAATTGTAATTTACGTATCATATAAGAACCGAGAGTTATTAACCAACTTCCCCAGATAAAATATTGTAAGAAAAATATAACCCTAAGTTTAAAATGAATATTCATTTATAATTCCTTAATAAACAAGATTTACTATAATCTAATATCTAAATATCAATAAAATAATTATTTGATCAAAATAAAAAATGGCAGATTAACCTGCCATTTTTTTAGTTTTGATTTAATAAAACAGACTCCAGTGCAACAGTGATCATTTCTTTGAACCCTAATTGTCTTTGTTCTGCTGACATTGCTTCGCCTTTTCGGATATGATCTGAAACCGTACAAATAGCCAGTGCTTTTGCACCATATTCAGCCGCAACGCCATAAATGCCAGCTGCTTCCATTTCGACGCCTAAAATATTGTATTTTTCCATAACATCAAACATATCAGGTTCAACACTATAAAAAAGGTCAGCAGAAAAAAGGTTACCAACTTTAACATTCACACCCAATTTTTTAGCTGCATTAACGGCATTACAAGTTAAATCAAAATCGGCGATAGCGGCAAAATCATGATCTTTAAAACGTAAACGGTTGACTTTTGAATCGGTACAAGCACCTAACCCAACAATAACATCCCCCAAGTTGACATTAGGGTTAATTGCACCACATGAACCAATACGAATGATGTTTTCAACACCATAAAATTTAATTAGTTCGGTTGTATAGATTGAACAAGATGGAATACCCATTCCATGCCCCATAACTGAAACCTTTTTATCTTTGTAATAACCAGTAAAACCCAACATGGATCTTACATTAGTAACTTCTGTTGCATTCTCTAAAAAGGTTTCTGCAATAAATTTTGCTCGTAGCGGATCGCCGGGCATTAAAACGGTTTTTGCAAAGGCATTATCAACAGCATTAATATGCGGGGTAGACATTAACTTCTCCTGATATTTGTTTTGAAATCGATATTACTTAAACTTAAATTATTTATTTTTTTATAAAAGATTTACCGTAATCCATTGGCGATAAATCAAAATAATCGGCAACACTCTGTCCTATATCGGCAAATGTTTCACGATGACCTAAAGAGCCAACAGGCACACTATCTCCGTAGACAATGACAGGTATATGTTCGCGAGTATGATCGGTACCTGACCAAGTTGGATCACAACCATGATCGGCGCTAATAATAAGCAGATCGCCAGGTTGGATAAGCGCTAACATCTCAGGAAGACGACTATCAAAATATTCTAAAGCAGCGGCATAACCTGAGACATCGCGACGATGCCCATAAGAAGAGTCAAAATCGACAAAATTAGTAAATACAATCGTATTATCTTTAGCCTGCTTAATTTCTTCTAGTGACGCATTAAATAAAGCTTCAAGACCGGTTGCTTTTACTTTTTTGGTAATTCCAACTTGTGCATAAATATCGGCAATTTTACCAATTGACACTACGGTACCTTGTTTTTCATCAACTAGTTTTTTAATCATCGTTGGTGCTGGTGGTTCAACAGCAAGATCGTGGCGGTTACCCGTACGCACAAATTCGCCCGCTTTTTTACCAACAAAAGGTCTAGCAATAACGCGGCCAATGTTGTAATTACCTTTATTTAGCTCATCACGTGCAATTTCGCATACTTCATAAAGTTTATCTAAACCAAATGCCTCCTCATGACATGCAATTTGGAATACAGAATCAGCAGAAGTATAAAAAATTGGCTTGCCAGATGCTATATGTTCTTTACCAAGTTCATCAAGAATGACTGTACCAGATGAGTGACAATTACCGAGGTAACCAGGAAGTTTTGCACGAGAGACAATTTTATCTAAAAGATCTTGAGGGAAGCTATTAGTGGTATTAGTAAAATAACCCCAGTCAAAAAGAACTGGCACGCCAGCTAATTCCCAATGTCCTGATGGAGTATCTTTACCTGAGGAAATCTCGCTTGCATAGCCATATGAACCAATAATTTCACCTTCAGTTTGCATACCTTTAGGATAATGACCAGTTGATTCATACGCCGCTTCGATTAAGCCTAATTTGCCTAAATTAGGTAAATTTAATGGACCACTACGACCATGCTCAGCTTTACCTAAAGCACAAGCTTCAGCAATATGTCCTAAAGTATCAGCACCCTCATCGCCATATTTATTTGCATCTTCAGCGCCACCGATACCAAACGAATCTAGGATCATAATAAAAACTCTTTTCATAATTTCCTCTAACTAATAAGCAAAACTTAACTTGTGTACAATCTTTTTTATTAGAATTCTGGTTATAATTTATAAAAACATCGCTTAGTTAGCTATAATACACGATAACAAAAAACAAAAAAGATTTAAGCGTTGCTTTAGCTGAATATTTGTATAAATAATGTGATTAATTTGATCTTAGTCATATTTTTGTATATCAAAAAATTTATAAAACTCTTTTTTTAAGTGTAGAAATTACTCGTGTTGTTTACACTATTTTGAGAAAAAAACGTAATGAATATACATAAAAAACAAAACATTCCTATAGCGACGTGAATATCTATTGTTTAAAAATAAATTATAATTTTACAAAATCACCTTGCTCATAAACGAAATTGGAAATCGAAAAGAGTGATACGAACGTTAAATGGAGATGTAGTATAATCGTCAAACCTTTAGATATTCAAAATATAGAAAATAAAGGCTTAAATGATTTATCAACCATAATAATACAGTTAAACCCATAAAGCGATTTTCGGAAGAAAATGCCTTATGGGTTTTTAGAGGATTATTTTAACTATGAAGTATAAACAATCTGGTGTTTCCCTATACCTAAATTTTCCAGCGTTTTTATGCTTTTGGTCAGTTGGTTGCCATTTTTCTTAGTTTGTATTCATCATTTTATATTTACCTTATTTTTTACTCATTAGAGTAGTTTAAAAATTAGGTAAATACACAAATTTATTTACATGGGCGTATTCTGTTAAATTTACTCTATTCCAAATCAATCAATACCTAGCACCATTCGCCCATTCTTAGTTGCCACATTAATCACATTGTCTAAATCGGTATAACGGCATCCTGTTACTAACAATTTAAGTTCTTCCCACATATTACCCGTTGAAAATGGTAACATATAATCACTAACATTATCTGTGCCAATAGCAACCGGAATACCAGCAGCCGCCAGTTCATCAACAGGGGTTAATGAGTTACGAGTAGGACCTTGTTCTTCACGACGAGGGCTATCGATCCAAGCAAAAGGACAAGCAATAACCATCATTTTGGCCTCTTTCATTTTTTTGTAGAGTTTTTGGCGATATGCTAAACTATGCGCGGTGATAGAAATGCTATGGATAGCAACAACTCGCCCGTGCATACCATGCTCAAGAGTTTTATCGGTAAGTTGTTCTGTTTCGATCTCATCTTGTGAGTTAAATTGGTCAACATGTACATGCACCATTTTACCCAATGACTTACCTGTTTGCATTAACACATCAAGATGTTTAAGTCCCATACCTTCACCATGATCACGCTCATCACGACGCGGTAAACCGCCAATAATATCAACTAAATCAGCTCCTTTATCAAACCAATAACGTGCTTCTTTATCAATAACACCTTTAAGTGTTTGATTAACTAATTTTATGGTGATGTCATTTTTATAAGTTTCTCGTGCTCTTAAGGCACCTTTAATTGCTCGTTCTTCAGCAATAGGATCAATATCAACAAACGATCCCATGGCACTTACACCTTGCTCAATCATACGCTCAACCGCCATACTAAAATGACGATAGTAATCATCTTCACTCATTGATGCTTTGACTTTATCTAATGTATCCCATTTTTCAATTAAAGTCTGTTTTTGATAGACATCAAAACTATCAACCGAAATAGTAAAAGCACGATCAGCATGCATATGTGCATTAACCCATCCGCCTTTTTGCTTAATATTATTCATTAAATAGGCTTTTAAACTTTGGTCTCTTGTGGTTAATAACATGTTTTTATGTTCAATCATAATATGCCTCTACAATTTAATCATTTTAAATGAAGTTGATAAAGTCGGGCACAATAGGCAAAAAAAATCCCCCAAAAAGGAGGATAAAATGGAATCAATAATATTAATGATTAAGATTACTGAGTTACAATTGATCATTGCGCCTACACCGTATCGATAAAAAATTGCAGAAATTCTAACCAAAATATTTTTAATAGCAAGTACTATAATTTATAAAATATATAAATAAATGAAATAGTTAAAGTATTATTTTTTAGATTTCTTACTTCAAAAAATAGTTTTTAATAAAGTTAATTACCAATAAAATAAAAAATAAAGTTATAAATAGTTATTTAATAAAAATAATTTGTTGTCACAAAAATGAGATTATTAACCTTAAATACTGCTTTTTGATATTAGCAGTAGCAAGCGTATACTACACAAGCAACTTATTTTGAAATATAGGTAGGCTACTTCAAAGTATAGATAATTCAAATATCTTCATAGTGGTCGAAACATGGGCATCACAGCAGGCAATTGATTTTCACAACACAACGCCATATTTTGTTGAATTTGCCAACTTTGCTAAAGATCATACTGATAGATTAGAGATAAATATTGCCAAACAAGTAATATGAATTAAAGGATGATAGTAGTTAACATTTGGGGTTAGCTACCATATTAATTAATCAAATAGTTCGATTTTTATATTCCGTGAATCACTTCGACCCATATCGTCAAGCACTAAAATTTTAAAAGTCCCGCTTTGTGTTGGGATCCAGTTAAGAGCCTTCCGTGGCTCGGTTTGCCCAATAAAACTGTTATTAACAAACCAATAAAGTGATTTAACATCACCATCACAATTAGCAGTAAAACTAATTTGTTCATTTTTTTGCTTAGTGGTTCTAAATTGATAAACTACATTTTTAAGAGGCGAAGTTATTTTTGGCGGTTCGCCTATAAAATTTTGTGATGAATGACAATGTTTTGTTGATGGTGGCGCTTTTTTAGGAATTCCTGCTTTAGCAAAAACAGCAGCTAAATCTGACGGCCAATATTCAAAAACAGCTAAGTGAGAGGTTGTTAAATCATAAGGAGGACAAACAGCCTTACCTGTTTGATTGTCGACCATAACGGGTCTAAAAATGGTATCGGGATTAATTGGTGACACTCCCGGAATAAACCACGTTTTACCTTTTGCCTTGCACCATTGAGTCAGTAGATTGCCACTGGTTAGGCAAATATCGATACGCTTTAAATTTGGAGGTAATGGGCGATTAGGTTCACGTAAATTAGGATAATAAGCGTTAATACTTTCAACGATATTAAAAAAGAGCGGTGTGGCGGCATCGACGCCTACAAAGGCATTATTACCACTACCATCAAAGTTACCAAGCCAAACCACCATTGCATAGTTACCAAAAGTTCCAGCTGTCCAAGCATCACGAAATCCCCATGATGTACCTGTCTTCCAGGCAACTGGCACCACCTTTTTTTGCATTTTGCTAAGTACATCTTGTGGGCGGCTATTTTGTTTCAACATATCAATGGTCATAAATGCTGCTTGTGGACTTAACAGCTTTTGTGGCTCGGGCGAGTCGTTGGCTTCAATAAATTGCAATGGCTGCCAACGGCCTTCGTTGGCTAGCATGGCATACAACCCGACTAACTCTTGAGCACTAACTTCACCACCACCTAACACTAAAGACAAACCATAATGCGACTCATCGGCGAGTTTTTGGATATGGGCATTGACCAAAAATTGATAAAAAGAGGGATTATGTAATTTAGAGGCCACCGATACAGCAGGAATATTACGGCTATGAATTAATGCATCGGTTGCCGAAATAGGGCCACGAAAGTTACGATCAAAGTTTTCTGGCGTGTATGAACCAAAATCAGTTGCCACATCTTTTAAAATTGTACGAGGATGTAAAACACCTTGGTCCATACCAAGCGCATAAATAAACGGCTTAAGTGTAGATCCGGGTGAGCGTTTAGCAAGTGTACCATTAACTTGACCTTGAATAGAATTATTAAAATAATTAGCCGAGCCAATCAGTGCCTTAACCTTCATTGTTTGGGTATCAACCAAAATTATCGACGCATTATTAATACCTTTTATGCGATTTCGCTCAATAAACAAATTGACTTGCCGACTAATGATTTTTTGCAGATTATTATCTAACGTAGTTTTAATTTCTTGAGCATCGCTTTGCTGTTGTTGAATGATTTGATTAATAAAATGCGGTGCACCAAAAGGCATTCGTTCTGGTTGACGCAAAACCAACTTTTGCGAAAAAAGAGCGACAATATTGCTATCAACAAAATATTTTTCTTGCCAACGCTCAAATAATTGATTTCTTGCTTTAACTAACGCTTTGCCAGCAAATCCTGTTTTTCGATCAACTCGATATGTTGGTGATTGAGGTAATACCACCAAAGTTAACGCCTCGGGCAAATTGACTTGTGAAGGTGGTTTATTAAAATAGATAAATGACGCAGCACCAATACTTTCAATATTGCGACCAAAAGGGGCATAATTTAAATACGCTTCTAAAATATCATGTTTAGAATACATCAACTCTAACTGTATAGCCCTAGCAATTTGATGCAACTTCCCACCAATGGTTTTAGTATTTAACCGCCAATGCATTCGTGCAAGTTGCATGGTAATGGTTGAAGCACCTTGACGATTTCCACCACCAAGATAGGTTGCTCCAAAAGCCCTAATTAGACTAAATGGATTAAAGCCAACATGATAATAAAACCACTGATCTTCGTGCAGTAACAAACCATTAACAATATCAGGCGAAATATCTTCTAAAGGCGTCCATAAACGATAACGATCATCATTGGCTAATGTCATTCGAATTAGCTGGTTATTATTATCATAATAGCGCTTTGAAAAAGTAAGTGATTCAGAAAGAGGGGCATGAGGTAACAAACGAATAATAAGGATCGCAATAAATAATAGTAACAAAGCCATTAATTTATTTTGATGACGAATAATAAACCTAAACATATTTAGTCAAAAGCTTAAAACGCATGTATTAAAAAACACCACCAATGCGTTCACATCGGTGGTGGTTAAATTACATTTTATCAACAGTCTTAATGCCTAGCATATCAAGGCCAGTTTTAAGTGTTTTAGCTGTTAAAGAAGCTAATTTTAAGCGACTTTGTTTCAGGTTTTCGTTTTTGGCTGCTAAAATAGGGCAGTTTTCATAAAAACTTGAAAACAGCGTTGCAATTTCATAAAGATAAGCACAAAGCACATGCGGTGTACCTTCGCTTGCCACGATTGAAATAGTCTCATCAAATTGAATTAAACGAATTGCTAAAGCACGCTCTTTATCAGATTCCAAACTAATATTAGCTGTTAAGCTATCTTCGGAAATGTTGGACTTTTTAAAAATTGATAACACACGGGTATAAGCATATTGTAAATAAGGTGCGGTATTGCCTTCAAATGACAACATATTATCCCAATCAAAAACATAATCAGTAGTCCGATTTTTAGAAAGATCAGCATATTTAACTGCACCAATAGCCACTGCATCGACAATTTTAGCAAGCTCATTTTCAGAAAGGTCAGGATTTTTGTTACGAATTAAAGTTGTTGCTCGCTCACACGCTTCATCTAGCAAATCATTTAATTTAACAGTATCACCAGAACGGGTTTTAAACGGCTTACCATCTTTACCTAACATCATACCAAACATATGGTGTTCAAGCTTTAATGATTCTGGTACATACTTAGCTTTGTGAACAATAGCCCAAACTTGCTCTAAATGTTGATGTTGGCGGGAATCAGTATAATAAAGAATACGATCGGCATGTAACGTTTCGTAACGGTATTTAGCACAAGCAATATCGGTTGTTGCATAAAGGTAGCCACCATCACGTTTTTGGATGATAACACCCATCGGTTCGCCTTCTTTGTTTTTATACTCATCAAGAAAAACAACAATCGCCCCTTCACTTTCAACCGCAAGCCCTTTCTGTTTTAAATCGGCAACAATATTAGGTAGCATGCTGTTATAAATACTCTCACCCATCGTGTCTTCAAGCGATAACGTAACATTTAAACGTTTATAAGTGGCAATATTTTGCGTCATGGTAATATCAACTAGCTTGCGCCACATATCACGACAATATTCATCGCCACCTTGTAATTTCACTACATAATTACGAGCTTTTTCGGCAAACACTTCGTCTTCGTCATAATGTTTTTTAGCGGCGCGATAGAATGACTCTAAATCTGAAAGATCCATATCATTGGCATGTTCATTTTGCATCTTTTCAAGATACGCAATTAACATACCAAATTGCGTTCCCCAATCACCAACATGATTAGCACGAATAACATTATGACCTAAAAAAGATAAAACACGAACGCTAGCATCACCAATAATAGTTGAACGCAAGTGTCCAACATGCATCTCTTTGGCGACATTAGGCGCCGAATAATCAACTACTATAGTTTGCGGTTTGGCGGGTAAAGTAATATTAAGCTTATCACCACTTAAAGCAACTTCATTTTGCTCAGCAATCCAGCTATTTTTCAAAAAGATATTAATAAAACCAGGACCTGCAATTTCAACTTTTTCGGCGATATCATCGATATCTAAATGTTGCAAAACAGCTTGGGCAAGATCTCGAGGTGGCATACCAAGTTTTTTGGCAACTGACATAATGCCATTAGCTTGGTAATCACCAAATTGTGCTTTGTTTGATTGCTTAATTAAAGCGTCACAGTTCTTATCTGCACCTGCCATAATCATAGCTTGCGAAACACGTTGCGTTAATAATTGTTGAATATTCACACTAAACCTAACCAATTATAATAAAATGCCCAATATAATACCGACAAAGTGATGAATTGTCACTGATCGCATAAAAAGGGAGGGATCCTTTTTATTAAAAAGAGTGTAAAAAATCAAATAAAATTGATGCTACAGCCAAAATGTTTTAATCAAGCTTTAGTTTTCATCAAAAAACAAAAATATAATGTAATTGTTTGATTTTTCTAAAAAATACCATTTATAAAAAACTTCAATAAAATCAATAGTCTACCTGAGCAATTTTAGAGCGGAAAAATACTCTCACAACACTGTGTAAGATCAATATGAATTTATGTTCAGACTAATATTGACAAATACCCACTTGGAAAAAGAGATAAAAATGGATACTAAATACAGGCTAAATTGGATAATAAATAAGCGTATTGTAACACGTTAGAAGGTATTTTTTACCAAATTTGAATTGGTTGTCCGTAATGAGATATTTCAATAAAAAACTCACGAAAGGGTCATATTGCTAGTGTCTATAAATATCGTCAATTGGTATAACGATATTAGCATGTTGTATGATACGGTTAAAAATGTAAAGAAGGATCATGATGAATACAAAAGCTCAACATCCCCGAGTAATATTTTTATTGCACATTTCTTTTAAAAACATATCTGAATAAGAGCTTAAATCATCTTGATTTTTACCAAGCGAGTATTTTTTCCCTAATTTGAGCAGCCAATCACTAAAATGATGTAAAAATAATTTATTATCATTATCGATTTCAAATATTGCAGAATCAGAATAAGAATCAACTAATAAATCTAATATCTCCAAAAAAGCTTTATCATTTTTTAAAATCTCATCAACTGTAATTGCTTGAAGATATTTTATTATGTCTATTATCTGAGATAACGTTAAAATAGTTGGACCATTTTTTATATTATTTAATATTTGTTGGATCATAGCATTTATCTAAAAATTAACATCTCATTCTATTTATATAGTAGATGAATTTTGTACTTTTTGAACAATTTTTAGAACGATAATTACAGATGTAATATAATTAGGGAATTAATATGATTAATATAGATAATTTTTATGACTACGAAAAAAAACTGACTGATAAAGATTTAAATGCTTGTGAAAAGAAGTTAGGTATCACAATTCCAGATTCTCTAAAACAGCTTTACCTTAATTGTAATGGCGGAATGGTATATAAAGATATTTGGAAAACAACTGTTCCTCCATACAAACTTCAAGTTTTTAATTTTATTCCTATAAAATATAATAAAGCATTTAAAAATGACCCAGATTTTATCATGGAAGGTATTGCCTTCAAACACTGGGACGATAAAAAGTTACCTAAGGAGCTGTTACCTTTTGCTCGCGATTTAAGCAATGGTTTTTTGTGTATAAATATTAATACTGGTGCGATATATCAATATCTCAGACTAGAATGGGACGACACTCTAAATACAGAACAAAATTTAAAAAAAAATAGCATTTATTTATCTGATTCATTAGAAAATTTTTTGAATTCCTTAATTTATGATGAAGAGCAAAGCAATGCAGAAACCGTTGAAGATGAAGATATTAAACCAAGAGCAAGTAACAAATTCTATGACTCAGAACAAGCAATTAATACCGCTGACCTAAATGAGGTTGAAAAACT
>NZ_LZHK01000012.1:0-20796 GCF_001690415.1 Gilliamella sp. Imp1-1 | reverse complement strand
TAGGTATTGATATTGCAGTCAGCTTACCAGCAGGAAGGATTACCCGTTACTTAGATAAACTGGCCGAATATCATGGATATCCATTAAAAATACGGGTCGATAATGGGCCAGAATTTACAGGAAAAAACTTTATAAACTGGGCTAAATCACATGATATAGCCATTGATTATATAAAGCCCGGTAGCCCTTATCAAAATGGTTATATTGAACGATTTAATCGTACCTATCGTACTGAAGTACTTGATTTATATCTTTTTAACAACTTAGCACAAGCAAGGTGAATAACCGAAGAATGGCTAACGATTTATAACACCGAAAGACCGCATGAGGCATTAAATAACATGACACCGATTGAGTATAAAACACTAAAACAAGCAGCTTAATTTTCTACGTGAGTTGTGTACTAAGTTTGGGGCATTTACAATACCACCACATCGTTGCCATCCACTTGCTCTATCTCCTTTAAAATCGCCTTGAGGTTTTGCCCAAACTGAAATTGGTGTAAAACTATACTCATGCATAACAGATGCATCTTTTTTTAACACTGCCCTTATAGTGACAGTTCCTGATGGTTTACTTATTAATTTAACCATACCATTCTTATCAACAACAACCCCATCACCAGGGTTGTTAATTAATTGATAGCGGTAATCCGTTTGTGAACCAGTCATCACTAACTGAAATTTAGCTCCAGGAAAGCCTGTTGTAGGAAATGTTTTTGACGATACGACTGGTTTAATTCTAAAACCATAATTTGGTACATAATCTTGAGTATAACCTCCACCACCTTTTGATCGTGTTCGCTCCAATACATTTGATAATTCAAATCTGGATTATCACCAGGCTTACCCCCATTGATATTCAGGATAAATAATTATGCTATTTGGTTTGACATAACATAACTCCGATTTTGGTGCTATTTGATAAGTTTTAGCTAGGGTAATCTGCTCGCCTTTATCAGGAATTCCGTATGCTGAATGGGCACTAACATTGGTTTTAATGATGAGTTTTAATGGCATTGAAAAACCACTGCCTCAACCTATAATTTTTTTCTTATCATCACCTATTATTCTTACGCCATTATTGTCATACCACCAATAATTAGTCGATTCAACTTTAAACGGCTTTTGTGGTTCGGCACTATCACCATCTATATCGCTGTAATTTTCAACTTTATCTAAGTTTGTTGAAGTATAAATCGCCACTTTAAAATCGTTAAGCGTTAAATTACCATCAAATTCTTTCACTTCACTAGATTTTATAGTGCCACTCGCCTCACTGTAAAAAACACCGTTGACAGTAAAACCATGTTTATCTGCACTCGACAACACCACCACTTGCGGTGCATTTCCTGTAATAATCTGACTCGAAGTTGCTGTTAGTATTGCATTAACTGAGCCAACATGTATCCATTGTGATAATAAGATTAAACCCATTATTTGAGTAAGTTTAGGTTTTGAGTGAGCTATAAGTGTTGTTATTTTGACAACAAAGTGAGATTTGCAATGGAAGTGTTTAAAACAAAAAGAAAAGTAAAAATAAAACGTTTTGCTGTAATATTAAAGGTGAAATAAAACGATTAACAAAATGCCCGATGCCCGATGCCCGATGCCCGATGCCCGATGCCCGATGCCCGATGCCCGATGCCCGATGCCCGATGCCCGATGCCCGATTAAATTCATATTTTATCATAATTTTATTATTCCTCATACTTATTTTCTTAAATTTATTGTTATAAAATAAATAGTTAATGTTGTTTTTAGTAATTTTAGCATAAAGTAGTATATAACTATGCTACTCTATTTTAGAATAAAAACTTCATTTTTCATCTACTTTTTTGTAAAGTTTTGTTAAGCGTATAAAAACTCATAACTGTAGGAATTAGTCACATTGTTTATAGTAATTTGAGAAAATACTGTAATCAATAGACATAAAAACAAAACTAACACCTTATCAACAACAAGCAATATTGCGCATATATCATAGAAAATAACATCACTGATTTGACTAAATATTTTATAGTTAGCCATCCAACCATATATAATACTAAATGATCTCATGAGTCTAAATAACATGGCTACCATTGTATATAAAACATGAAATAAACAGCATAATTTTTTGTGAGTTGAGTGCTCAATATGGGCATTTACCTAAATTAGATTATATTTTTGTAAAAAATATTCAGGATTCTATACCGTTTGGTGATTAAGAATTCTTCAAGCGTGTATGCACACCATTATATGAATTAAAATTTCACTAGACCTGCAGCTAGCAAATGAATGGGTGATCCGGATACAAGACTAGTGCTTTAATGGAGATAGAGTATAATCAGCAAATAATAACAATTTAAAAGATCGAAACAAAAATTTGAGCGATTTACAACAAATCGCCTTATAAGTTTTTTAGAAGATTATTTTAATTATAAAGTGTAAACAACCCGATGCTTTCCTATACCTTCTATTTTTATAACCTTCCCCTTGGTAAGGATTATCCATTGATATTGCATACATATTATGCCTTAGGGGTTTAGTTCATCAAATTTATAAATTATGATTCATCCATAATATTTACCCAACTTGGTATAATAGGTGTTCGGCAGTAATAATTAGCTGAAGGCTGTATATCTTTATTTCTAATTTTTTGAAATTCTGGCGTTTGAGGATCATCAAATAGCTCAGGATCCCAACGACGATTCATTTTGAAAAACAAGAATTCTTCATACCAACTGTTGTGTAACCATGGTTTTGGATAATCTAAAGTGGCATAAATACGGTTACAAATAAAAGTTAACCTCCCACCAAAAACAAAGAAGAAAAAGGACACAAAAGCAACAAAGCCAATACAGCTTGTTTTGGTAATTTCTATCACTTCTGAAGAATCCCACTCATGATTGAATAATATGCTAATGAAAATAAAAACATCGGTACATAATATTATCGATCCAACACCAAACATACAATACTTCAGCAATTGCAACGTCGAAAGACCAACTCCTTTAGGGAAAAATAAAGCATGGTATTTAGGAAAGCGGACGGCATAAGCTTGATATTTGTTCTTATCAATTTGTTTGACAACCATTTCGACGTAATCACCATTTTTAAAAGCGACATTTTCTAACTTACCTTTGACTTTAACATTACCGATATAACAAACAGATGGTGTGCCTTTCAATAGCTTGGTTTGTAGTAACCCAAAAGTAAATAAACTAAGCATGAATTCATAAACAAACTTACATATAGCAGCGGTTATTAGAATAAATCCACCAATCATCTCGATAATAAATAGCCCCAAAATTGACTCAATAAAACCACAGTCTTCAGTTTTTTATTGTGATCCTTTTCTTGATCTACTTTCAATATTTTTAAACGCCTTACTTTACCTCTTAATAAACTATACTTTCCCATTACCTTTTTACTCCGTTTAAGTAGGCTTTGCTTTTTTTTAAGCTAAAACCCAAATCCTCCATAGTTAAATAACGTAATAAATATTGGCATTATAAGTGTCAATAAAAAACCTTGCGCAATAGCCGCAGGCACTATGGCTATCCCACCACCTTTTTGCAGCATGGGGAGTGTAAAATCCATTGATGTTGCACCACACAAACCTAATGTGGTTAATTGGTAGCGTTTAATTAGTGTTGGGATTAAAATAATTGCGCATAATTCACGCAGAATATCATTTAAAAACGTAGCACTACCAATAACTGGACCATGGGCTTCTGTCATTAAAATACCCGATAACGAATACCAACCAAAACCCGATGACATAGCAAGACCTACTCGTGTGGGCAAATCTAAAACAAATGATGCAACAATGCCCCCTAAAAATGCACTTATCGTAACTACTATCGTTGTAATTATGCCTATTTTGTTGAGCAGAATATGCTTGATTGAAATATTATTACTGCGCAATTGAATACCGACTAAAAACAATAAAAAAACCAATACAACTTGCGTGGTACTTTCTGAATATTGCCAAATAAATAATGGAAATAATCCGCAAATAAACCCAATAATTAATGCAATACAAACACGCAATGACTCAAAAATCATTTTAAAACGTGATTCGTAAGTTTGATCTGTTTTATATGCCTTGGTAGAAAGAAAATAATCAAAAATAATTAAAACAACAAAATTACCGCCAAATGTACAAACAAAAAGAACACCGGTATAACATAAAATTATTTGTAAATTTGTAGTTAAGTTATCTAAATGTGCAAGTTCAGATCCCATAATGAATAAAATAAGGTAAACCATCCAACTCAACGTTTGGTTAATCTTAGTCATCAAACTATCATTTTTAATCTTAATTAAGTAACCAATAAACAATGGCACTAACGCAATAAGAATACCAAAATACATATTTTATTCCTTAACTATTCCTGATTTTTATTTTTAAATAATTGGATCAAACCTATGTTTTAAACATGTTACTGCTAATCATTAAGTCAATGATGCTAAATTTTGCTCAATATTAAGTTGAAGCTGATCCAATAAAGCGTAACGATTTCGATATTCTGAACGTTTTTTACTGGCGATTTCTTCAATGGATTTTCGATTAATTTGGCTTGGTAATATAAATAAACCATTGGAATCTTGTTTGCTATCAAGAGTTAACCAAAAATCGTCATAATCAGATAAAATGCGCTCTTGGCGGCTATTATAGCGCCAATTGTTATATATATGTGTTTTATTGCCCACAGCAACAATTTGCGTTAATTGATAATAACGTGCAACCGTCAACGCAGCCTCAACAGCAATACGTTTAGGAAACAATCCATAGCACGCTTTAGTTGCTTTTTGCACACGCGTGCGCGCATCATCATGTCCTGTACCTTGTAAGCCAGCAATAAACAGTGTTGGTTTGGCTTGATATTCAACAATTGAAAACGTCAAAGTGGCTAAGTCGATGCCATCACTATCATAAAAATAAAAGCTAATTTCGCCCTCTCTTGCAAATTTATTACGGGCTTGCACTGCTATTTGAATGTTTTGTTCATTTTTAACTGTTACATCCGCCAATACAAAAGGAAATTGTGGATTATAAAAAGCCTTGCTTATGCTGTCAGGTTGTTTAGCTAAAAAATCATAATGATATGCCAAAGCGTCATAACGGGCTTTTTGACTCAAGCAAGAAGCTAAATAAGGACGCTGTAATTTACACGGCAAATTTGTTTGGCACGAAAAATAATAGCCAAGTAGTGGATACTGCCTTAATTTATCAAGCCATTTCAAAGTGATTGGACTTAAAAATAAGGTTCTGAAAAAAAACTTATAACGATAAGTCGGATTAAGCCATAATTCGTTTAATGGTAATTTACCAGTATAAAGCCAGTTAAAAAGTTGCCATTTACTTTTTGGCCTAGACATATTCGTAATATTATTCATAAGTAGAAATTAAAATCGTGTTAGTTATTCTGTCAATTACTGGCGATTAAATCAATACGCATTGATATTTATAATCAGCCATAAAAAAATCAAACGATAAGAGTACAACACAACCTAAGTTGGTGCAACTGTTCCAATGGTTATGTAAGATTAAATAAAAATAAAAAACGGTGAACTAGTCACCGTTTTTTAAGCAATAACGTCTTTTATAAAAAAGAATTATTGACCTTTAACTTCTTTTAAACCGTTGAATGGTGCTTTTGAACCTAAAGCTTCTTCAATACGGATTAATTGGTTGTATTTAGCAACACGGTCAGAACGGCTCATTGAACCAGTTTTGATTTGACCAGCTGCTAAACCTACGGCTAAATCAGCAATTGTTGAATCTTCGGTTTCACCACTACGGTGAGAAATAACCGCAGTATAGCCTGCGTCTTTCGCCATTTTAACCGCAGCGATAGACTCAGTTAATGTACCGATTTGGTTTACTTTAACTAAGATAGAGTTAGCGATACCTTTTTCAATACCTTGTTTAAAGATTTTAGTATTAGTTACAAATAGATCATCACCCACTAATTGGATTTTGTGACCTAATGCTTTAGTTTGGTAAGCCCAACCTTCCCAATCGCTTTCATCTAAACCGTCTTCGATTGATACGATTGGATATTCATTAGTTAAACCTTCTAAGTAATGAGTAAATTCTTGAGCAGTGAATTCTTTGTTACCTTCACCTTTCAATACATATTTACCAGTTTCTTTGTTATAGAATTCAGAAGCTGCACAGTCCATCGCTAAGGTTATGTCTTTACCTAAAACATAACCTGCTTTTTCTACTGCTTCTTTAATGCATGCTAATGCTTCAGCATTTGAACCTAAATTAGGTGCAAAACCACCTTCATCACCAACTGCAGTATTCATACCTTTAGCGTGTAATACTTTTGCTAAGTTGTGGAATACTTCAGAACCCATGCGAATTGCTTCACGAACTGTTTTAGCACCAACTGGTTGGATCATGAATTCTTGTAAATCAATGTTGTTATCAGCGTGCTCACCACCGTTGATGATGTTCATCATTGGTAATGGCATTGAATATTGACCTGGAGTGCCGTTAAGATCAGCTATGTGCTGATAAAGAGGAACACCTTTAGCAGCTGCAGCAGCTTTAGCTGTAGCTAAAGATACAGCAAGAATTGAGTTAGCACCTAAGTTAGATTTAAAATCAGTTCCATCTAAGTCAAGCATGATTTGGTCGATAGCAGCTTGATCTAAAGCATCTTTACCAACAACGGCTTTAGCGATTGGTCCATTTACGTTTTCAACCGCTTTTAATACGCCTTTACCTAAAAAGCGAGATTTGTCACCATCGCGAAGTTCTAACGCTTCACGTGAGCCAGTTGACGCACCAGATGGCACGATTGCAAGACCAACAAAACCACCTTCTAAATGAACTTCGGCTTCAACTGTTGGATTACCACGAGAGTCGATCACTTCACGACCATGTACTTTAACGATTTTTGCCATGTTATTTTCCTCTATATGACAGATATATTACAAATGTTAATTTAAAACTATTTTTGTTGCTGCTCTTGATAAGCTTTGGCAGCTTTTATAAAACTACTAAATAGTGGATGTCCATCTCGTGGTGTTGATGTGAATTCTGGATGGAACTGACACGCAACAAACCATGGATGATCTGGGATTTCGATAATCTCAACCAACTTTCTATCCGTTGAAAGACCGGTGACTTTTAACCCAGCTTTAACCACTTCAGGTAATAAATTGTTATTTACTTCATAACGATGTCGATGACGCTCGGTAATCGATTCATTTTTATACATATCGTATACTAATGAATTTGGCTCTAAATGGCAAATTTGCGAACCTAAACGCATTGTGCCACCTAAATCACTGTTTTCATTACGTTGTACTACATTACCCGATTCATCACTCCATTCTGTAATTAAAGCAATGATTGGGTTTGCACAATCTTTGACAAATTCAGTTGAGTTAGCATCTTTAATGCCTGCAACATTACGTGCATATTCGATCATAGCCACTTGTAAACCAAGGCAGATACCTAAGTACGGGATCTTGTTTTCACGTGCATAGCGAGCCGCCATAATTTTTCCTTCAACACCACGATAACCAAATCCACCAGGAATTAAGATAGCATCTAAACCTTCTAGCAAATCAGTACCGCGTGACTCAAGATCTTCTGAATCAATATAACGAATATTCACCGTTAAACGATTTTTTAATCCACCGTGTTTTAATGCTTCGTTCACTGATTTATAAGCATCCGGTAGAGCAATATATTTACCCACCATACCAATAGTCACTTCACCAACTGGGTTAGCTTCTTCATAAATGACTTGTTCCCATTGAGAAAGATCGGCTTCTTTACAGTCGAGATTGAAACGTTTGCAAACAAAAGTATCTAAGTTTTGTGATTTTAATAATGCCGGGATTTTATAAATAGAATCGACATCTTTAAGTGAAATCACTGCACGCTCAGGCACGTTACAAAATAGTGCAATTTTAGCTCGTTCATGAGCAGGAATAATGCGATCGGAACGGCAAATTAACACGTCGGGTTGAATACCAATTGACAGCAACTCTTTTACTGAATGTTGCGTAGGTTTGGTTTTAACTTCACCAGCAGAGGCCAAATAAGGTACTAAGGTTAAGTGCATAAATAATGTGTGTTCACGTCCAACATCTACCGCTAATTGACGAATCGCTTCTAAAAACGGAAGTGATTCAATATCACCAACAGTACCACCAATTTCAACAATTGCGACATCAAACCCCTTTGCGCCATCAATTACACGTGATTTAATTGCATTAGTGATATGAGGAATAACTTGAACCGTAGCCCCTAAATAATCACCACGTCGCTCTTTTCGTAATACATCAGAATAAATGCGCCCTGTAGTGAAGTTATTTTTTCGCGTCATTTTAGTGCGAATAAAACGTTCATAATGACCTAAATCAAGATCGGTTTCTGCACCATCTTCAGTCACAAACACTTCACCATGTTGAATAGGACTCATTGTGCCCGGATCGACATTAATATAGGGATCAAGTTTGAGCATGGTGACATTTAAATTGCGGGCTTCTAAGATTGCAGCAAGTGATGCTGCGGCAATGCCTTTACCAAGGGAAGAAACGACACCGCCTGTAACAAAAATATAATTCGTGACCATTAATACCAGACCATTATTAATTTATAAGAACAATGTTGTATCGATTTTTAAAGCATAAAAACCAATATAACAAATAAGAATCAGACGGGAATGCAGTATAACAGAATCTGCCTTGTCCCACAATTGAATAATTAATTTTAACTGATAAGTTGCAGGAAAATACCGAGTTATTTACAACTCATGATTAAAATAACCTGATTGTAAATCTACAGTAGCAAATTCTAAATATTTAAGATGAGTATAATGATCCTCGTCAACAAATAAGATAAAACATTATTTAGGTATAGCAATCGTAACAATAAGTTGTCGAGAATTTATATTAGTATGGTCACATTGGCAGTTGTATGATGTAGCTAAAAATGTATAAATAAGCTTATAATTAATACAAAAGATCAATAGCCGTAGCTAAACCAAAATAAAAACCTCATTTTTTAAAGAGGCTTTTATTTTATATTTTAATTAAGATTCAGGAGTATCATCATCAGATTTTGTATCAATTGGATCTGATATACCTTGTTTATTCATTTCTTCTAATGATTTAGAACCTGCTAGCTCTGAACTTTTGATATCCTTTACAATACCCATTTCATCAAAATAGACAACATAGGTTCTTTGACTAACAGCGCCATGCTGCGGTTGTTGACGGAAAACATAATACCAAACACGATCACCAAAGACAGAAGTTAACATTGGTGACCCCATAATAAATACAACCTGTTCTTTATTTTGACCAACTTGTAATAGGTCTATAGCATCTGGTGTTACATAATTACCTTGGTTAATATCAGGTCGATATACCCAACGATCAACAACCGAACAACCAGTTAATAAAACACTCGCTACAATTGTAAAAGAGGTAAACTTACGAAACAGCATCTAACTTTATCCATAAAAAAATAATGATATATATTATCGCTGATATTTTTCATAAGTGCTAGCCAAATTAATAAATTCTTCTACAGTTAGATAATGATTCTGATATCAGTAGGTCCTAACATAAATTATCACTTGACTTTTATTCTTGTATCAACCAACTTAATACTGTCATAATAGACACTATTTTTAAACATCAAAGGTACAAAATGAAACTAGAAACTATAGATCAAAAAGCAAGTTATGCTATCGGTTTGCAAATAGGACAACAACTAAAAGAATCTGGCTTAAATAATTTAGAACTCAACGCATTAAAACTAGCAATGGAAGATGTATTATCGGGTAATCAACCTGCTCTACCTTTACAAGAATTACATGAAGCATTACGCCATGTGCATGAACAAGCAACCAAAGAGAAGACCAAACAAGCAGAAAAAATTGCTCAAGCAGGTAAAGATTTTCTAGCAGAAAACATTACAAAAGATGGCATTAAATCGACTGAATCAGGTTTACAATACGAAATCATCAAACAAGGCGATGGCGCATTACCTAAAGCAACCGATCGCGTGCAAGTTCATTATACAGGGCAACTAATTGATGGCACAGTATTTGATAGTTCTGTTGAACGTGGACAACCTGCTGAGTTTCCAGTCAATGGTGTGATTAAAGGCTGGGTTGAAGCGTTACAACTTATGCCAAAAGGTTCAAAATGGCGTTTATATATTCCTCAAGAATTAGCTTATGGTGCTCAAGGTGCTGGCGCATCAATTCCACCATACAGTGCATTAATTTTTGATGTTGAATTACTAAAAGTTTTATAAGCAAGAGTGGACGCTACTTGACGTCCATTTGTTTTGAACTATTATCATTTAGGAAGATGATAAGCACTAAATGCCGCCAGTAACAATAAAATACTCGCCGTACCAAACGCAACTAAATGAGTGTGTAAATGATCATAAGCCCATCCACCTAACCATGAACCAATCATCGCACCAATTTGATGTCCCAAATAGGTTAATCCTGAAAGTAGTCCCACAATTTTTACACCATAAATATCTGCGGTAATGGCTCCAGACATCGACAAAGCACCAGCCCAAACCAAACCACCCACTGCTGCAATAGTAAAAAGCTGCCATTTAGTTGATGCTAAAACAAGAGCAATAAAACCTAAACCTCGTATTAAATAGACCATCATTAAAATGTTTTTTCGTTGCACTATATCAGATAAATAACCCAAAACTAAGGTACTAAAATAGCCACTAAACCAATCAAACCAATACCATTAGAACTAATGATAGGGTCAAATCCATGATCGGTAAGCATTGGGACTCCATGTGTTCCTAATAAATTCATACTGAAGCCACAGGTAAAAAGCCCAAAACTCAGCTGCCAAAATGGACGTGTTTTTAACACATCTATAAGTTTGATACTAGGCTCTATTTTTTGATTGATAACAGGCTCTATACTATAGACTTCGATTTCAGATTGATTATCTTTCATAATAAACAAAGCAATAGGCAAAGCGATAATCATAAAAATCACAGCAAATGAAATTAGCGTTGTTTGCCATCCATAAATAGGAATCAAGAAAGCAAAAACAGGTAACATCACTGCAATACCTGCCATACTTCCTGTTGATAAAATAAATAAAGCCAATCCTCTACGCTTGATAAACCAACGTGCCACAATGGGCATAAAACTGACAGAACCAACAAAGGAAGTACCAAAAGATAACGCAACACCAAAAGATAGAAAAAAGTTCCAATAATCAGTTGAGTTAGCTGACCAAACAGTAGAAATAATAATAATGATGGAACCTAATATTAGGACAAAACGAGTACCATATTTACCGACTAAATATCCCGATATTGGCATAGCAATTCCAGAGAAAAGCATACCTATAGCAATGATTCCAGAAAGTACGCTACGACTAAAATTCAGATCATTTGCAATGGGCAGAAAAAAAACCCCCATACTCATTCTTAATCCACTAGAAAGTAAAGTTAGAAAGGAGGCCGCAATAACAATATTCCAACCAAAATACCACGGAGATCGCATAATAAACTCCTGATTATTTTTTATAGAAAATGGTTCAAAAATTCTAGCATTTAAGTTTAGTCGATGTGTATAAGTTATTTATTTTCCGCTATAATATTTATTTATCTATATTCACAAAAAGTTAAGGAAAGTTATATGTCAACAAACATGATTCGTATTGCGATCACTGGTGCTGGTGGCAAAATGGGACGGCAACTTATCCAAGCTGTTTCGCAAATCAAAGGGGTTACCTTAGGAGCAGCATTTGAACGAGCAGGTTCCTCACTAATTGGTAGTGATGCAGGTGAGCTTGCAGGGATCGGTATTTGTGGCATTAAAGTCACCGATAATCTAGAACAAGCTAAAGATCAATTTGACGTATTGATCGATTTTACGCGACCTGAAGGTACACTCACCCACTTAGCTTTTTGTGTTGAAAATAAAAAAATGATAATCATTGGCACAACTGGTTTTGATGATGCAGGTAAACAAGCTATTGCTGATGCAGCTAAAAGCATTGCCATTGTCTTTGCTGCAAACTTCAGTGTCGGTGTTAACTTAGTGCTAAAATTATTGGAAAAAGCTACCAAAATTATGGGCGGTTATACTGATATCGAAATTATTGAAGCCCATCACCGTCACAAGGTTGATGCTCCTTCTGGTACAGCATTAGCCATGGGTGAAGCCATTGCAGATGCACTTGATTGCAACTTAAAAGATCGTGCAGTTTACTGTCGTGAAGGTCATACAGGGGAAAGACCACAAGGCGCTATTGGCTTTGCAACTATCCGAGCAGGTGACATAGTAGGAGAACATACCGCTATCTTTGCCGATATTGGCGAGCGCGTTGAAATTAGTCATAAAGCATCTAGCCGCATGACATTTGCTAATGGTGCTGTTCGAGCCTCGCTCTGGCTTGCCAAACAGCCAGTTGGTTTATACGACATGCGTGATGTTCTAAATCTCAATAATTTGTAATTTGAAAATGTCAAATGAAATTTGGATACAACATGCACTAGTGCTTGCTAAACGCGCCGAGTTGCTTGGAGAAATCCCAGTCGGCGCGGTGATTGTTGATGAAAATAATCAAATTATTGGTGAAGGTTTTAATCAACCCATTAGTAAGCATAATCCCACTGCGCATGCTGAAATGATGGCTATTGAACAAGCAGGTAAATATTTGAATAACTATCGATTGATTAATACAACTCTGTATACCACTCTTGAGCCTTGCATTATGTGTGCTGGAGCCATTATACATAGTCGTATTAAACGCGTAGTATATGGTGCAAAAGATTACAAAACTGGTGCAGCAGGTTCTTTTATTGATATTCTTGCTCAGCAAGGCATCAACCATTATGCAGAAGTGACAGGTGGAGTACTAGCTAACGAATGTAGTACTATTTTGAGTGATTTTTTTAAAAAACGGCGTTTACAAAAAAAAGTGACTAAAAATTGTTGTCAAAAAGTTTCAGGTAACTAGGTGTTTGAGTATAAAATACAAAAATCTATTCCCATGTTAGTTTAATAAAAAATGGGTTCGCTTATTCTTTTTACCAAGGAAAATTGCTAGAATCTCATTTAATTTTTTAAAAATTTAATTTGAGCATTATTAATGAAAAAACACACATTAGAAATGATGATATCTACTGATGATATCCAAAAACGTGTAATTGAGCTAGGCCAACAAATAAGTCAAGACTATAAAAATAGCCAAAATGAACTTATTTTAGTTGGACTTTTACGTGGCTCTTTTATTTTTATGGCCGATTTGAGCCGAGCAATTACTGTCGGGCACGAAGTTGATTTTATGACAGCATCAAGCTATGGTAATGCTGTTATTAGTAACCGTGACGTTAAAATCTTAAAGGACTTAGATGAAGATATCCGTGATAAAGATGTATTAATTATCGAAGATATTATAGATACAGGTAATACCCTTAGCAAAGTCATGGCTATTTTAGAATTGCGCCATCCACGCAGTATTGAAATTTGTACGCTATTAGACAAACCCTCTCGCCGTGAAGTAAACGTTCCAGTTAAATATATCGGATTTTCAATTCCTGATGAATTTGTTGTGGGTTATGGTATTGACTATGCTCAGCACTACCGTCACTTACCTTTTATCGGTCATGTAACTTTACTTGAATCTTAATATTATACGAGGTATATGTGTCTCGATTCTCCTGTTCATTAGGTTTACTTTTAGTTATGACAGCTACGACAAGTTATGCTGACATGAAGTTATCCATTAAGGGATTAAAAGGCGATCTTGCAGATAATGTTGAGGCACGAACTTCATTAATTACACCTGACAAAGTTAGTGATACTCCAAATTTTAAGCGTTATTTTGAAAGCGAAACAAAAAAAGCATTACGTGCATTGGGTTACTACTCTCCTAGCTTTGAATATAACGCACAAAACCCGAAGGTTCTTGTTGTTAATATATCACCTGGCGAACCCGTATTAGTTGAACAGCTTAATATTAATATTACTGGTGAGGGGCAACAAGATCCAGATTTTCAATATTTACTTAAAAACAACTTACCAAAAATTGGCGATGTGTTAAATCATGGTATTTATGAATCATTTAAGAAAAGCCTGCAAAATTTATCACTAAAAAAAGGTTACTTTGATGCAAATATGCCTAAACATCAATTAGCTGTATCTATGTCTGATCATCAAGCCTTTTGGAATATTGATTATACAACAGGTAGGCGATATCGATTCGGTAAAGTTACTTTTCATAATGCCAAAATTCGTGATGACTATTTAGCTAATATTGTGCCATTTAAAGACGGTGAGAAATATACAGCTGAACAATTATCATTATTAAATAGACGCCTTACTTCTACAAACTGGTTTAATTCAGTGGTTGTTGTTCCAGATTTTCCTCATCTAACCGAAGATAGAGTTCTTCCCATTAATGTAGAAACCTCACCCCGAAAAAAAAATAATATGGACTTAGGGTTGGGCTTTTCAACTGATAACGGCGTGCATGGTAAGATTGGTTGGAATAAACCTTGGATCAATAGTCGAGGGCAAAGTTTTCAAAGTAACTTATCACTATCTTCGCCAGAACAATTGGTGACCATGAGTTACAAAATCCCTTTAAAAAAATCACCTTTAGAGCAATATTATACTATTCAAGGTGGTTATAAAAAGATAGATAATAATGATACCTATTCACGTTCTTATACGTTCGGGGCTTTACGTAATTGGGATAATTTTTATGGATGGCAAACAGCATTAGGATTAAATGTGTTAAATGATGACTTTACCCAAGGTGATTCAAGTTTTAAAACATTTTTGTATTACCCGTCGCTTAGCATATCAAGAATTCGTTCTGATGGTAGTTTATTAGCAATGTGGGGCGATTCACAACGTTATTCTATTGAAGCAGCTGGAGAGCAATTAGGTTCAGATATTAATCTAGTGCGATTTCAGGCACAACAAGCATGGATTCGCTCCTTAAAAAAATCGCATCGATTTATAGCTCGTGGCAATTTTGGCATTATACAAGCGAGCAATTTTGACCGAGTTCCACCATCATTTAGATTTTTTGCTGGTGGTGAACGCAGTATTCGAGGTTACAGTTATCAGTCTATTTCACCTAAGGATAAAAAAGGTAAATTAAAAGGTGCATCTAAACTCATCACAGGTTCACTTGAATATCAATATAATTTATCTGGATCATGGTGGGGAGCCGCATTTGTAGATACAGGTGAAGCTATAGATAAAGTTGATAAAACTAAATTTTATACAGGAACTGGTTTTGGCATCCGCTGGGCTTCTCCGGTTGGGCCAATAAAGGTTGATTTAGCAACACCACTTAACAAAGATACAGGCTCAATTCACCTATACATTGGCTTAGGAAGCGAATTATAATATGACTAAAAATTCAGCTAGAATTAAAAAAGTAAAAAAATTAAAGCGGATACGTAAATGGAAAAAACGAAGCATCGCCATTTTATCTGTTATTACCTTTCTAATTGTTTTTGTTATTTTGTTTATATACACCAGTCTTGGTGTAAAACTAACCACCTATGTTTTAAATAAATTTCTACCTGAGTTAAAAATAGCTCAAGTTGAAGGCACCTTTCATGATTTGCATGTACAAGGACTTTCACTTGAATTACCAGGTGTTAATGTTCAAGTTAATGATACTTCATTTTCACTCGCAGGACTTTGTTTATTAAAGACTGAAGTCTGCGTCAATCAATTCAATGCCAATGGTGTAAATGTTTCCATTAATACTAAAGAAATAGAAAGTTCACCAAGTGAAACTACTATTGATACTACCGCAGAACAACATTTTGTTCTCAAAACTCCATTACCTATAGAGCTTAACAGCACACACCTTACTAATGTAAAAGTCACTGTTGATGATATGCAATTTGGAATGTCTGACTTCACGGGTAAAGCCACATGGGTTAATAATCAGATTCATGTTTATCCTGCTGTTGCTACAGGGTTGAATGCTATTTTTACAGATAATAAAGCAGCAAATGTACCCGTAAAAACGTCCGATACAGATATCGCACTTAATAAAAAAATCGCCCAACTTTTTAATCAACCACTGATTGAATCATTGCCTCAAGTTAATATTCCATTAGATATTAATGTAACTAGTTTAAGAGGGACAAACTGGCTATTACATATGGGGGGGCATGATTACCTATTTGATAACGTTACAATTCAAACCAATATTGTTAATAGCCGTATTATTATAAAACAATTAGATACAGATGCTATAACTCCCTATGTTAGCGGACATGCTTCACTTTCAGGTGAAATCACATTACACGATGACTGGCCTGTATTAGCTTTAATAAAGGCAAATACCGAACAAAATCAACTTGATGCACAGTTTTCAGGAAAATTACTTGGTGAGTTGTTAACTAACTTAAACCTTGATGGTTTGAATCAAATGGTGATGAGTGGACACATCAATTTTATTGAAAAATACTTACCTGTAATCACTCAAATTGAAGGTAAGCATATTCAATGGCCGATTGAAGGAAAAGCTCAGTACCAATTAAATGATTTTTCAGCATCAATAAACGGTAATGTAAAACAGTTTCAAATGTCGGCCAAAGGTATTATTCAAGGGAAAGAATTAATTAATACTTCGTTTGATATTGCTGGCAAAGGAACTAATCAAGAGGCAAGCATTGATCATGGAATCATTAAATTACCTCAAGGTGAAATTAATATAGATGGAAATATAAGTTGGCCACAAGCATTACAATGGAATGTCAACATAAAACTAAATAATGTTGATATGTACAAAGGACTACCTAACTATCCGATTCGATTAAATGGTCAATTTAAAACTACAGGCGTACTAGACAAAGATAAATGGGCGTTTGATTTTTCCAATCTACAACTAAAAGGTAATATTAACCATGCTAATTTTTTAGCATCTGGTAACGTATATGTTGATTCTGAAAACTTAGCCACTGCAAATAATTTTGCAATCAATTGGGGTAAAAATCAGATCGATTTAAATGGTTCAGCTGAAAAAGGCAACTTACTGGCGAAGCTAAATCTCGGATCATTATCGTTAATAGTTGATGATATGCAAGGTTCAATTGTGGGTAATATAAAACTTAATCGCACACATGATAATGCAATTATAGATACTAGTTTAGCTATTAACTCGCTATCTTTTAACACCATCAAAATAGCCAAAGCTAATCTTATAGGTAAAGTTGAGTATAAAGAACAGATCAGTGGCAACATTAAACTCACAGGACAATCAATAGAACTTTCAAATCAAACCATAAAAAAACTAAATGTTGATCTATCTGGTAGTGAAAGCCAACATATATTAACCGTTAATATTGATGGTGAACCTGCATCACTAAAAACATCGTTAACAGGAAAACTTGATAAAGAACGCACAAAGTGGAACGGAACCATTTCAGGTGCGCTACTCAATTTAAACAAAAATAACAGTTGGCAATTAGCTAAATCTGTTGACTTATCTTATGATGTTAATAATCAAATCCCAGCAATTAATGCTCATTGCTGGATTAATGGAAAGTCAAGCATTTGCCTTGATAAGCAATTTTTGTTAGCTAAAAATACCGATACAAGTATCACCTTAAAAAACATTAATCTATCTAGGCTACCAATACCAAATGACGGTGAAACCAAACTTACTGGTAATGTAAATGGAAAAATAACTATTCAATTTAATAATGACAATACAATACCATTAATAAAAGCAAATTTAACAAGTTATGATGTTTATATTCAACAAATGGTTACCTCCCAATCGTTACTATTGCCTTTTGATGTTTTCAAAATAGATGCTGAATTTAATGAACAACAGGCTAAATTGGATTGGAAATTTGGTCTGAATAAATTAGGAAAAATAAACGGTAATCTTGTTATTACTGATCCAATTGAACAAAAAAAATTAAGTGGTAAATTAAGTATCGATCACTTAGCTTTAGCAATTATTAACCCATTATTAGATAGCAAAGACTATGCTAAAGGGGCTATTAATGGTAACGTTAAATTTTCTGGCTCATTAAATGAGCCATTGCTAACAGGAAATATTAACTTACAAAATAGCGAAATCAAATCTAGCCAATTACCAATTGATATTAAATCAGCTAAATTTGACCTCAATTTCAATGGTAAATCATCCACATTAAAAGGTGTTTTAACAACTCAAGCTGGCAATGTTAATATTAATGGTAATGCCAGCTGGAATACTATAGATAAATGGCAAGCCTCGTTAGCTGTTAATGGCGCTGCCATGGAAGTTACTGTGCCACCAATGATTGTTATGTCAATTGTTCCAGATATTAAAATCAATGTAACACAAGATGAATTAACGTTATTAGGTAAAGTTAGCATTCCAAAAGGAAAAATAACAGTTGAATCACTACCAGCATCAAGTGTTGATGTCTCACCAGATGAAGTAATGCTCGATATAAATCGGAAACCTATTAGGCCTCAGGAATTTGGCATTAAGATCAATAGTCATCTTGAAATTGATATTGGTGATAACGTTATTGTCGATGCTTTTGGACTAAAGGCTTCGCTTAAAGGTAGTTTAATTGCAGCACAAACCAATAAAGGACTTGATTTGCATGGTGAAGTTTTGATTCCAACAGGTCGATTCCATGCTTATGGGCAAGATTTAATTATTCATAAAGGCATCATTACTTTTTCAGGATCGGCTGATCAAGCTACACTCGATATAGAAGCAATTCGTAATCCAGAAGCAATGGAAAATAGTAATATTATGGCTGGAATCCGTGTTACAGGATCTTCTGAATCGCCAAAAATTGAAGTATTTTCAGATCCCGCCATGTCACAGCAAGAAGCACTCTCCTACTTAATCCGAGGACAAGGACTCGATAGTACAGAACAAAGCGATAGCGATATGATGACAGCTTTGCTGGTTGGTATTGGCACAGCGAAAACAGGTAAATATATTGGCGATATTGGTAATGTATTTGGTATTAAAAATCTAACACTTGATACGCAAGGTGCCGGTAATAACTCTAAAGTTGTGGTTAGTGGCTACATATTACCTAATTTACAACTTAAATATGGTGTAGGTATATTTGATTCATTGGCCACTTTTACTTTGCGTTATCGCCTAATGCCTAGTCTCTATTTAGATGCAACATCAAGTTTAGCTCAAACATTGGATCTGATTTATCAATTCGATTTTTAACATTACCCCAAAGGACTCTGCCCATTATCTTATGCAGAATCTCAATAGGGTAAAAGGCTAACACCAGCCTAGCCTAAAACGTGCTAACTGACGCTTTAGGTTAGCCATTTCAACGGTAAAAAAGTGCTATCAGTATTTGTTTTTGTTTGGCATTATACAGTCACATCATTAAAAAAACAATAAAATCAACACCTTTACTAAAAATTTTTAGAACAGAAAGTGACCAAATTTGGCGCAGTTCGTTTTAAAGAACTTGAGCTTTTGGGATACAATCTAGCGATACGGTTTTTAGAATTTTTACTAAGTTTTACGCTCTAATTAGTGCCAAAGAACTCGCTAAAAGCGAGTTCTTTGGCACTAATTTGTTCCTGTCTGACATGGAGCTACTATTAGGTTATTCTTCAATTTTTTTATCAAACCAAGAATATCCCATTCCCCTTTTCGTGTAAGCATCCTTTACCTGACTACAAGGGTATCCTTCTTTTATTGCTTTTTGTAATTTACTTTCTTTGTTCCAGTCTAATTTTTGAGATTTAACTGCTTCTAATTTATCTATACATGAGTTATATGTAGTAATAAATTCCGCATTATTTTCTGTATAGAATTTAATGTACTTATCACTTTCTTTTTTCCATGCTTTTTCCCAACTAATACTACAAACTGGTAAAAAAACTAGGTCATCTGCACAGTATAGTGATTTTTTTGATTCAATGATTTGAATATCAGCATTAGCTAATTCGCCGCCTTTTCCTCTAACGCTTTTTCGGCAACACTACAATTAGAGCCAGTTCTTTTATCTAATTTACATAAAGACTGCATTTTTGCTTTAATTTCATTAAAAGATAGTTGTTTTAACTCTTTTTTACCTTCATCTACTTTTTCTTTATAAATCGTTTCCCAAGCTTCACATTTCGGGCTTTTATTAAATGAAAAACTACTTTTACATTCATCTACCTTTAAATATTCATTAACTGATTCGCCCCACGACATACCAGAAATTTGTTTTTTAATAGCACTCATTTCAGAATCTACTGCTTGTTTTCTTTCGTCTTCTTTCCGTTTGTTTTCTAATTCATATTTTATCTTTTTGTCTTTTTTAATTGCAGACATTGCAGCACGACATTCAGGATCTTTTTCTACCTTTTCGATACCGCCTTTATCACTTGCCATAAATGCCTTTTTTAGATCCTGATTACATTGCTCTACTTTTTTATTTGCTGAGTCTATATTGTTTAAATAATATTCTTCGTTTTTTTCTTCACAACCAGTTAAAGCCATAGCGGTGGTTAATATAAGTAAAACGTTTTTTAAGGCTTTCATCTATTCTCCTATTTAACTTACTTTTATTTTCATAAATATACCTGGATTCAAACATGAAGTGCAATTTTAAACACGGTGGAGTGAAGAAAGTAGAAAGGTGATTTATACTAGCACCTTCGCACCACCACAGTTTGGAGATTGCTATGTATTATAATCACCTTTCTAGGAAGGAAAGATACCAGATTTTCGTATTATTACAAGCCGGAAAGAATAAAAAAGAGATAGCCCAGCTACTCAATAGACATCCTTCGACAATAAGTCGAGAGATAAA
>NZ_LZHK01000011.1:0-13554 GCF_001690415.1 Gilliamella sp. Imp1-1 | reverse complement strand
CGTAATTATGGTAAGGATATAGATAAAAGCAGTATGGATAGGTGCCTTTATCGCTATCGTCATTTAGTCGAGAATGCCTTTGCTAGAATCAAGCAATATCGTTCAATATCAACTAGATACGATAAGTTAGAAAGGAATTATGCCAGTATGGTATCACTGGCATTTATGTTAATGTGGCTGCCAATGTATTGTTGAGTAATTTATGTACAGCAAAGATCAACAGCCCCTAATCTTTCTATAAAAATTAAAGTTAAAGTTATGGTTTATTATCTTCCCATAACGTTATTGATATTTTTAAAACTTAAATATGGCTTAAACACTGAAAGATGAACCGCAACCGCATGTTGTTGTTGCATTGGGATTATCAACCACAAAACGAGAGCCTTGTAAACCTTCTACATAATCGATAGTGCCGCCAACTAGATATTGTAAACTCATGGGATCAATAACTAAAGATACACCATTTTTTTCAATAGCTAAGTCATCTTCGTTTACCTTTTCATCGAAAGTAAAACCATACTGAAATCCACTACAACCACCGCCTGTTATATACACCCTTAATTTTAGGTTTGGGTTCTCTTCTTCAGTGACTAATGATTTAACTTTGTTGGCTGCAGCATCAGTAAAGTTAATCGGTAAAGCATCGCTCATATTCTTCTCCTAATATATTGATCTTTGCATTATATACCTTTGCTAAATGAAAATACAAAATAGAAAACTTCTATTAAATAAATTTCTCATAGTTAGCTTGAATTTATTTTGATTTTATGAATAAATACACAAAATTTTCTAGAGAGATTATCTCGATTATGCTAAACAATTTCAAATCAGAAAAACTTTATCATCAGGCTCAATCAGTTATGCCCGGTGGCGTAAATTCACCTGTTCGCGCCTTTAACGGTGTTGGTGGCTCACCTTTATTTATTGAGCGTGCAAACGGTGCGTATATTTATGATGTGGACGAAAGAGCCTACATTGATTATATTGGTTCTTGGGGGCCGATGATCCTTGGACACAATGATCCCGATGTAGCCAATGCGGTAATTAACGCTGTTCATAACGGTTTAAGTTATGGTGCACCAACCGAAATTGAAACCAAAGTTGCTAATTTGGTCACTCAATTAATGCCTTCAATTGAAATGGTGCGTATGGTAAATTCGGGAACTGAAGCGACCATGAGTGCTATCCGTGTTGCACGTGGTTTTACTGGACGTGATAAGATTATTAAATTTGAAGGCTGTTATCACGGTCATGCTGATTATTTGTTAGTTAAAGCGGGGTCTGGTGCTCTTACTTTTGGACACCCAACTTCCCCAGGTGTACCTGATGATTTTGTTAAACATACCTTAGTTTGTGATTATAACAATTTAGAATCGGTCAAAAAACAATTTGAACAATATCCCGACCAAATTGCCGCCATCATTATTGAGCCTGTTGCTGGCAATATGAATTGCGTGCCAGCAAAAAAAGAGTTTTTACACGGTTTACGAACACTTTGCGATAAGTATGGTACGTTATTAATCATTGATGAAGTGATGACAGGCTTTCGAGTCGCTCTTGGCGGAGCTCAAGATTATTATGATGTTGTGCCCGATTTAACTTGTTTAGGCAAAATTATTGGTGGAGGTATGCCTGTTGGAGCGTTTGGTGGTCGTGCGGATATTATGATGCAATTAGCACCAACTGGTCCAATATACCAAGCTGGAACGCTTTCAGGTAACCCCGTTGCAATGGCAGCCGGTTACACAACGTTAACCAAGTTAATGGAAGTTGGAATCTATCAAGAGTTAAAAGATAAAACCGCATCGCTTGCTGATGGTTTATTATCGGTAGCTAAAAAGCATAATGTACCATTAGTGGTGAATTATGCAGGTGGGATGTTTGGATTATTCTTTACAACTGCTTCTGAAGTAACCACTTATCAAGATGTGATGCAGTGTAATGTTGAATTATTTAAGAAATTCTATCATCATATGCTAAATGAAGGTGTTTATTTTGCACCGTCAGCTTTCGAAGCTGGTTTCATGTCACTTAAGCACACAAACAAAGAGATCAATCACACCATTGATGCAGCAAGTCGTTTTTTTAATAACTTAGTTTAAATGTATAGCACTTTTTATATTTCCAATTAAAAATTAAACTATTAAAATAGGTAATAATTATATGGTTAATCCACTTAAAGAAGGTGAAAAAGCACCACAATTTTCGTTGCCAGACCAAGATGGAGAGCTTGTAGGCTTAAATGACTTTAAAGGCAAACGTGTTTTAATTTATTTTTACCCAAAAGCTATGACGCCTGGTTGCACTGTGCAAGCATGTAATTTGCGAGATTGTTCTGATGAGTTCAAAAAATACAATGTGGCGATTCTTGGTATAAGTACCGATAAACCTGAGAAGTTATCTCGATTTATTGAAAAAGAGCTGTTAAATTTTACGTTGCTTTCTGACGAAAATCATGAAGTTGCTCAAGCATTTGGTACTTGGGGCGAAAAAGAATTTATGGGGAAAACCTATGATGGAATTCACCGTATAAGCTTTTTAATCAGTAAAGACGGTAAAATCGAAAAAGTGTTTGATGATTTCAAAACAGCCAACCATCACGAAGTAGTTTTAGACTATCTTAAAAAACACAGCAAATAGTTCTGATTAAAAGCAGATTAACCATTAATCTGCTTTTACTTCGCTATTGATAGTATTTAATTCGTCTGGTTTTGGCCATGCATTTATAATTGCCTTAACTAATGTAGCCAAAGGTATTGCAAAAAATATTCCCCAAAATCCCCATAAACCTCCAAACACAATTACCGCTAAAATAATTACTAATGGATGTAAATTAAGTTTTTCAGAAAATAAGCAAGGTACTAATAAATTACCATCTAATGCTTGTATTAATACATAGAAAAACAACAAATAACCAAATTGTGCGCTTAATCCCCATTGAAATAACGCAATTAATACAACTGGAATACTTGAAATAATAATACCAACGTAAGGCACTAATACAGATAATCCAACAAGCACGGCTAATAAAAGTCCATAATCTAACCCAAAATACCAAAAAGGAATATAGATACAAATGGATAAAATAATTATATGTAGTACATTGCCTACTATATAATTGGATATTTGCATATCCATTTCAGCAGCAACTTTATTTAAAATTGTACGGTTCTTAGGCAAGATTTTTGAACAGTATCCCCATATTTTTGTTTTGTCCTTTAATAAAAAAAATATCATTATGGGTACTAATACCCCATTAATTGCAACAGATACTAGCCCTAATAAAGACACAATGGAAAATTGCAATAACGAATTGCCGGTTTGCACAACTTTGTTGGTAATACCTTGGATGACCGAGTCGAATAAGCCAACATCAATTAGTTTAGGGTAGTGTTCAGGCAAGGTGGTTAAAAAGTTGTTTGCAAAATTTAGCATGTTTGGAATATTAGTGATTAAGCTAATGCTTTGTTGCCAAATTAATGGTAATAAAATCATAAATCCGACTAATACAATCATTAAAAAAAGCAGTAACACCATTACAACTGCCAGTGTTCTTGGTATGTTTTTTTTATGTAGATAGTTAACCGGTCTATCAAGTAAATAAGATAGTACAATTGCAATTAAAACCGGTAGAAGAATTTTATTGAAAAAATAGATAATAATAAATAAGCCAACAATAACAGCCATTAGCGAAACAACATGCGGATCGCTAAAGCGTTTTTTATACCATTCTATGAACATTTTTAGCATTAAAATACTCCTATTTTGCTGACTTTTTAAATAATAACTTCGTTTGGTTATTTTTTTAAACCACCCAATATACCACGGGTGATCTGTTTGCCGATTTGATTAACAATTTGCCTTGTTGCGCTTTTGGCTATTTTTTGGGTGATATCATCGTGTTGTCCACCTCTTGGCCCCTTAGTACCAAAAAGTAGTGTGCTTAAAAAATTTAGCAACCCACCATTATTTTGTTTATTATTTTTATCATCGTCTATTTTTGTATCGCTACCATTGCTGTTTTGATCGGATTGGTTATTTAACGAAAATCCATTTTTCAGTATTTCATAAGCGGATTGTCGATCTATGGTTTGTGCGTATTTGTTGTAAAAACATGATTGGCGAATAATAGTTAATTGATCTTCTGGCAACATAGGCCCCATTTTTGAACTCGGTGCAATAACATAACCACGTTCAACCATGTTTGGACGGCCTTTTTCATCTAGAAACGAGATAAGAGCTTCACCAACACCTAATTCCATTATTGCTTTTTCAGTATCAAAACTTGGATTGGCGCGCATAGTTTGGGCAGCCGATTTTACAGTTTTTTGATCTTTTGGGGTAAATGCGCGTAAGGCATGTTGCACACGATTGCCTAATTGCCCTAAAACTGTATCAGGAATATCACTCGGATTCTGAGAAGAAAAATAAACCCCGACCCCTTTAGAACGAATTAAACGCACCACTTGTTCTATTTTTGCTAATAATGCAGGCGAAATGTCATTAAAAAGTAAGTGAGCTTCGTCAAAAAAGAAAACAAGTTTCGGCTTATCAAGATCACCTACTTCTGGCAAATGCTCAAAAAGTTCTGACAATAGCCACAATAAAAAGACTGAATATAATTTTGGCGAGTTATATAACTTTTCGGCCGATAAGATGTTAATTATACCGTAACCTTTAGGATTAACTTGCATTAAATCTTGAATGTTAAGCATTGGTTCACCAAAGAAAAATTCGGCACCTTGTTGTTCAAGAGTTAACAATCCACGTTGAATTGCGCCAATTGACGATAGCGAAATGTTTCCATATTGTGTGGTAAATTTTTTAGCGTTATCACCAACAAATTGAATTAATGCTCGAAGATCTTTAAAGTCAATTAATAATAAATTGTTATCATCAGCGATTTTAAATATCAACTGTAATACACCTGCTTGAACGTTATTTAAATCGAGTAACTGACCAAGCAAAATAGGCCCTATATCTGACACAGTGCTACGAACGGGGATTCCTTTTTCAGCAAATACATCCCATAATTCAATGGGTGACGAGTCTGGTTGCCAATTATTAACTTCAATACTCGCTAAACGAGCTTGTAGTTTTTCAGTTAATTTGCCCTTTTCACCAATCCCAGTTAGGTCGCCTTTAACATCAGCAAGAAAGACAGGTACACCTATTTTTGAAAAACCTTCTGCCATTTTTTGTAATGTCACTGTTTTACCTGTACCAGTTGCGCCAGTAATTAAACCATGACGATTAGCTAATGCAGCAATAATTGATAAATCTTTACCATGACTTTTGGCAACTACAATCGACTCACTCATGGAATAACTCCCTTGTTGTTTTTTACTCTGCAATAAAAACAGTTTTGTTATAAAAATATATTTGGTTATTAAAACAATTTTTCTATTAAAACTACACATAATATTGTATTCTGAATTAGCAATAGCTGCTATTGTTATTATTCTAACTAGCCCATATAAGGAGGCACTATGTTTCCAGAATATCGAGAATTAATTTCCAAATTAAAAAATACCGATTTACGTTTTCAAAAATTATTCGACCAACATAATGAGCTCGACCAAAAAATTAAAAATATTGAATCTGGAATTATTGTCAATACCGCTGAAACGATAGAGGCATTAAAAAAACAGAAACTTAAAATTAAAGATGAAATTCATGAAATTCTAAAAAAAGCGTCTGAAATTATCTAAACTTTTAATTACCTACAACTTGTAATTATTTTAATTAATCGTTGTATTTCAAACTAATAAACAATTAAACAAAAACCCCAATAATTGGGGTTTTTTATTATGTGTTAACTTAAAATCCTTGCGCTAACTATTTTATATTTAATTGCTTAATTTTGCTTGAGTTTTTTTGTTTTCGGCTTTTAATTAGCATAATTAAATTTTTATGTGGTGTTTTCATAGATTATTTCCTTTGTTATTATTTTATATTTAACATTTTGATTTTTAGTATTTTTTAAATACATACTTCTTAAATTAGCTAAGCGATATTAGTATCACTTAGCTGTTATTAGTTAATTAAAACCATTGTCCAAAACGTTTGATATAGATACGTTTCATTAATTGTGCAACGCAGCAATAGCTAAATAGAGTTGCTAAAAGCCATGGAAAGTATGACCAAGGTAATGGTTGTAGTCCAATTAACCCACTTAGTGGAGAAAATGGAATATAAATACCAATAGCCATAACTAACAAAGTCATCACAATAACAGGAAATGCCGCCGTGCTTTGCACAAATGGAATTTTTTGTGTTCTTAGCATGTGCACAACCAAAGTTTGCGATAATAACCCTTCAATAAACCATCCTGAATGAAATAGTGATTGAGCTTCAACACTATTAGCACTAAATACAAACCACATTAATGCATAAGTTGTGATATCAAAAATAGACGATGTAGGCCCAATCCAAATCATAAAACGTCTAATATTTAACGCATTCCATTTACGTGGTTTTTGTAAAAATTCATTGTCCATTTTGTCCCATGGCAATGAGAGTTGTGAAATATCATACAATAAGTTTTGAATAAGTAAATGTATCGCTAGCATAGGTAAAAATGGTAGAAACGCACTAGCAACCAATACTGAAAAAATATTGCCAAAATTAGAACTTGCTGTCATGTTTAGATATTTCATGATATTGCCAAAGGTCTCGCGGCCACATATTACACCTTCTTCTAAAACCATTAAGCTTTTTTCAAGTAAAATAATATCAGCAGATTCTTTAGCGATGTCGGTTGCAGTATCGACCGAAATCCCTACATCTGCATCGCGAAGTGCTGGTGCATCGTTAATACCATCGCCTAAAAAACCAACTGTATGTCCATTATCTTGCAACAACCGAATAATTCGCGATTTTTGCAGCGGCGTTAATTTTGCAAAAATAGTGTGCTGTTCGATCTGTTTTTTTAGCTCGACATCATCCATTTTTTCAATTTCAGTGCCAAGTAATGGGGTGCCTGGTTCTAAACCAACTTCTCGGCAAACTTTAATGGTGATGATTTCGTTATCACCAGTTAAAACTTTAACACCCACACCATGCTCATTCAATGCCGAAATAGCTTCAAATGCGCTTTCTTTTGGTGGATCTAAAAAAGTTAAAAAGCCACGAATGGCGAGCGCAGTTTCGTCCTGCACTGTGTATTGTGGTTTTGTTTCACTTGCCGGAATGTTTTTTACTCCAACGGCTAACACTCTAAAACCTTCTTTATTATATTCATGTGCTAATGCGATCAAAGCTTGTTTACGTTCATCGTTTAATGGTAAATATTCGTCATTTTCATAAACGTAACTGGCAATGGACAGCATTTCTTCAACTGCGCCTTTACAAATCATCAAATGGTTATCATCACCATTTTGTACCACCACCGATAAACGCCGGCGTACAAAATCAAATGGTAATTCATCAATTTTTTTGTATAAGCTAACACCTACCTTTTTCATGCTGGTTTTTTCTTCGGCAAAACGAATGATCGCTTTATCCATCAAGTTTTTCATACCGCTTTGATAATAACTGTTAAGCCATGCAAGTTCCAAAACAGATGAATCAACTTGACCTTTTATATCAAGATGATGTTCTAAAATGATTTTATCTTGTGTTAATGTCCCCGTTTTGTCAGTACATAAAATGTCCATCGCCCCAAAATTTTGGATTGCGTTGAGTCTTTTAACAACCACTTTACGTTTTGCCATACCAACAGCGCCTTTTGCTAGATTAGCGCTCACAATCATTGGTAACATTTCAGGCGTCAAGCCAACGGCCACAGCTAATGCAAAAAGCGCAGCATCGCCCCAATCATTTTTTGAAAAACCATTAATAAAAAATACAATTGGCACCATAATTAGCATAAAGCGAATAAGCAACCAGCTAACGCTATTAACACCGCGATCAAACGAAGTTTCAGCACGAGATCCTACAATTGATTTTGCCAATGAGCCAAAATGAGTATCCCCCCCTGTTGCAACAACAATAGCTGTGGCGGTTCCACTAACAACGTTGGTTCCCATGTAACAAATGTTATTAACATCAAGCAAATTATCTTTGTTGATGTTTGATGTTTCGATATTATCGGATGTTTTTTGTGTTACAGCACCTAATGTGTCGTACTTTTCAACTGGAATCGATTCGCCTGTTAATACGGCTTGGCTAACAAATAAATCCCGAGATTCAATCAATCGAATATCTGCTGGGATCATGTCTCCAGCCGACAAGTAAACAATATCCCCAGGAACAATTTCACTTAATGGAATTTCAATACGTTCTGGGGTCATATCTTTATGCGCACGTCTTAGCACCGTTGCTGTTGTACGAATCATCGATTTTAACGCTTCAGCCGCTTTATTCGATCTAAATTCCTGCCAAAAACGCAATAATCCACTCAGTGATACCATAGTTAGAATAATGATAATACTGGTTAAATCTGTTTCTTCACCATTTTGCAAAGGTAACCAAAAATCAGTCACAAAACTGACAATAGCTAACGCTAATAATACAAATATAAATGGATTATTAAACGCCATTAATAGTTGTATTAAAACTGATGGTACCTTTTCGCGTGCGACTTCATTTTTTCCATATGTTTCAATTCTCGACTTTGCACTTTCTTGTGTTAATCCTGAAAGGCTGGATTGAAATTTAGCTAAAATACTATCAAGACTGCTTTGAGCTTCGTTGATAGCTTTAATATCTACACTATTTTGTGCTTTAGTTTTTGATGTATTTTTTGTCATCATGAGTACCTATATTCATAATTTTGGCAAAAGTAGGCCAACTTATTGTTACTAAATAACAATAAATAATTAAATTTTGTGATTAACTAAAATTTAGTGCATAACAAAAGTAGCCTATAAAGCTATTTTTTATAGCCTGGGCTGAGCATTAAATTTGATTAGCAAACAGAATTAATTAAGAATTTAGATACAACTCGGTGGTTCTAAATGTTTTTCTGAAAGATGTAAAACACGCACCATTAAGCTTTGCGCGCATTGGTGTTTTGAATTTGTGTGATAGCGTGTAAAAAAATACATATCGTTCACCGTTACCGTTTTATCAATTTCGGTTTGTGAACTGAAAAAATGGTTATTTAGACAGGTTCATTAACCGATAATGATGTGTTTAAATTTGTCTCCCCTAGTCTTGGGGTGACCCGATTGAGTGTCCATATTTCTCCTGTAAATTGAACTCTTCACTTTATATTTCAACTTCCCTTCACCCTCGTTTTTAACTTCCATAATAGCTAAAAAAGGAAGAAAAGCTCAAAAGGCGGGCCTCTTTATACTCCTTTAAGGATTAGAAGTCAACCTATATCACGAAAAAATAAATACAGTTGTTGAAAAACGGCACTTATCGCCGTTTTCATCTTCACTTTATATAAAATTGATAACCCTATTATCTAATAGAATATACAATCGCTACCCTATTAACTAACGTAAATATTTTAAAGGGAACTATCGGAATTACTCCATAATAATCAGTCCAATTTGGTAATTATTTTGTAATTTCTTTTATCACATTTATTTAAGAAAAATGTACTCAAAACGGCTAGCTTGGATAATATTATTAATATATGCTGATATTTGATCGAGTTATAAAAATAACAACAAAAAAGCACTTAAAATTATTATTTAACTAGTATGTAGCAGGCTATATTAATAAACAGAATGAACAGTATTATAAAATTTCATCCTGTTTTTATATAGATATTAACCTTGAATTTTCAACCTTGCATTCTTTAACTGATTAACAAGATCTAACAGTGATAAATTGAGTTGATACATAAATTGTTGGTACGAAAACTCTTTTTTGCTAATTTCGTTTAATTGCAATTCCCAATGAGCGGTCATGTCTGGCATCGACATTATATCTGGTAGTGATAAAATCAGACTTTTACCCACCTCAGTTGAGCGAATTGCTTTGCCTTGACGAATTAAAAATTGACGTTTAAATAACAATTCAATAATGCCAGCCCTTGTTGCTTCTGTACCTAAACCATCAGTTTCACGCAGTATTTTTTTGATTTCTGGATCTTTAACAAATCTGGCAATCCCCGTCATCGCAGACAACAGTGTTGCGTCAGTAAATGATCTTGGTGGCTGAGTTTCTTTGCTAACCAGTTCAGTATCAATGCATTGCACGCTTTCACCCTTTTTAACTAATTTAGTTAATAAACCATTACTTTCATTGTCATTCATATCGGTTGGGGATTGATGGTTTTTAGTTCTAAATAAAACTTTCCAACCTTCATCAAGCATTTGGTTAGCTTTAGAAATAAATTTTCCACCTTGAATATCTACATCAATTTGCAATTCAGCATATTTATATGCTGGATAAAATTGAGCTAAATATTGCGTTGCCACAACTTGATAAACCGCCTTTTCGTTGTCAGTTAAGTTTTCCATTTTAGCTTTACGCAACGTTGGAATAATAGCGTGATGTGCTTCCACTTTTTTGTCATTCCAAGCTTTAGTGCGTAAAGTATAATTAGCATTACTAATTGCGGTATGCAGTTCTGGACAATTATTTTCAATGGCAGACTTTATACCCTTAATTTGTTTTAAGTGTTCTTCGGGCAAAAAGCGACAATCCGATCTTGGGTAGGTAATTAATTTATGTTTTTCATATAACGATTGGCAAATATCAAGCACATCTTGGGCACTCAGCCCATTTTTTTTAGCCATCTCAATTTGTAGTGCTGATAAATTAAATGGCATTGGTGGCGCCAGTTCTTTCTTTTTATTACTAACTTTATCAATTGTGCCTGATTGCTTATTAATACGCTGACAAACATTTTCGGCCAATTTTTTAACCAAAACACGCCCTTCCTCATCCTGATAAGGAGCACAAGCTTCGCTAGGTTGCCATTTAGCTTTAAATATTTCATTATCTTTGGTTTGTAGCACTGCAAAAACTTCATAAAATGGTTTAGGTACAAATTGCTCTATCTCTAAATCTCGTCTAACCACTAACCCTAAAATAGGGGTTTGTACTCGCCCAATTGATAATACACCTCGATAACCGTTTTTTTGACCAACAATAGTACAAAGCCGACTCATATTAATTCCATACAGCCAATCGGCTCTAGCCCTTGCTAATGCCGAGGTTGATAAAGGAATAAAATCTTGATTGTTGCGTAATTGTTGCAATGACTTTTCAACAGCACTAGCATTCAAATCACTAATTAAACAGCGTTGAATTGCTTTGCGCTTATCTGGCGATAATTGGCAATAATTTAAAACTTCATCTACTAGTAACTGCCCTTCCCTATCTGGGTCACCAGCGTGTACTATTTGCTCTGCTGACTTAATCAGATCTACCAAAATATTAAATTGTTTTTGTGTATTGCCTTTAGGCATTAATATCCATTTTTCAGGCACTATGGGTAAATCATTAATCACCCATTTTTTATATCGAGGATCATAAACTTCTGGTGTAGCTTGCTCAAGAAGATGACCAATACACCAACTAACCACATCGCCATTACTCGCTTTAATAAAACCATTACCTTTTTGAAGAGGTTTAGGTAATACGTCAGCGATAGCCCTTGCTAAGCTGGGCTTTTCGGCAATAAACAAACGATAAGATTGATTAGGTTGCATAAGAATAATTATTCATTAAAATTTCAAACAAGATAAGTTTGAATCGGTGTTAATTTCATGGTTTTAAATAAAAATCCAATTATATCCTTATACTCAACTTTATAAGCGTTCATAAATTTTCTTCCATTTTTTAACGATGCTTTATTACCACCATTTTTTGTATTTAAGCCAAATAACTGAAATAACACAAATAATAACAAGTAGTAATATTAATCCTACAAAAGACCAACCTTCACTACTAAAAGGAATACCAGCTAAATTGACGCCAAGCAAGCTGGTTAAAAACGTAATGGGTGTAAAAATTATGGTAAAGAGTGACATTAAATAGATTCTTTTATTGGTTGATTCAGCCAAGAAGCTATTAATTTGTTCCATAATTGAAGCTATTCTTAATAAACAGCTATCAATATCAGATACATAATGATTTTGTTGATAGGAAATGTCATGCAAGCGTTGGCGATCGTTATCATCAATCCACGATATTCTTTCAGTCGAAATTTTTACAAAAATATCGCGTTGTGGTGATAACAATCGGCGTAAGACGATCAACTGTTTACGAACTCGACCAATTTCTTTATAAGAAAAGATACGTTGGTTTAAAACAGATTCCTCTAACTTAATGATTTTATTGTGAACACTATCAAAAGATAAATTAACTTGATCACTAATTAAATCAGACATTTGAATCAACCAATCCGCCACATCTACAGGACCAATTCCCTTTTCTAGATGATCCTTTAATTCAGCAATAGCCGAAATTTGTTGATGCCGTGTTGAAATAATCATGTTATCAGTTATATAAAAACGAAAGGTAACAATAGGATCGGGAAGCTCATTGGGAACAAAATTAACACCTTTTAAAACCACTAAAACACCCGACTCAAAACGAATTTCCTTGGATATTTGCTTAGGTTTTAGCAATTCATTTTTAATCAAATCTGGAACTAGATTTGTATTATTTACCCAATTGATGGTTTCTTGTTTAGCAAAATCTAAATGAATCCAAAATGGTTGTGAAATTGAAGGTTTACTCTGTTCATTAAGTGGTAGCGCTTTGCCTTTACCATCTAACTGACAACAAAAAGCTGGTTTAGCTTCTAAAAGATGTGAAACAGAAATAGAACTTACACTATTTTGACTAGTCATTACCGATCTCATTTATTGTTTTTTCAAATTATATACCTAATTTAGCTTAAATTGGAGCCATCAACTAGCGTTTTATTATTTTATTTAAGGCATTAAAACCAATCCGTTAAGCTCATACTGACACAGGTTAAACCTGACTAAAAACCTAAAACGGATCAAGCTGAACAAAGTGGACAATATCTGGAGCATAATACCTGAAAGTATTGTAATATAAGCCAGTTTTTATGTATAAATATTGTCTTCAATACCAACTGGGAGCAGATTAACCTGACGGCTATTATTTATAAACCGTATAAATCATTTAGATCATCTTCACACACTAATTTAGAAATAAATTCATTAAAGCTATTGCATAGAAAAAGAGTACTCTTATCTTGATTATCCGTTAAAGATAAATTGTCTGACCATGTGTCAAGAGTATAGTAGTATATTTTTCCATTATTAGGGCGTGTTGATCTTTCATGATTATTTTTTAGACGGCATGATGTGAGTTATAATAATTCAGCCAAAAACAACCATAACTCGATTCATCATGCCAAGAACAATGCTAACAGATAAACGGTGGGAAAAGCTACTACAAATAATGAAAAATACCGGCCGAGTTTATAATAAATCCGAGCATCGGATGACGTTTGAAGGGATCCTTTTCCGAATGAGAACCGGTATTCCTTGGCGAGATTTGCCAGAAGAGTTTGGTGAATGGAGCACTGTCTATAGGCGATTTAATTTGTGGTCTAAAAAAGGAATATTAGTTGATATTTTCAAACATTTATCACAACTAGCGGATTTT
>NZ_LZHK01000010.1:0-8795 GCF_001690415.1 Gilliamella sp. Imp1-1 | reverse complement strand
GTTTAATTTGCTAGATAAAATATGTTTATGCATTATAAAAATACATATTTACCTCATATCTGAATTTAAATATGTTCCTAAATAAAGCTTAGTTTTCAAATATTTAAAATAAAAGTTACTTTGAAGTTCAATTTATTAATAATAATCATATGTTAATAAGTTTTACTGTAAGTTAAATAGCATAATTTCATTATTTTAGGAAAATAAATATGAATATTTATAATGCAAAAATGATACCTAACCGATTAAATCTTTTAACTAAACTTATTTTTTCTTTTTCTGTTTTAATGGGGGTAACTCCAGTTGATGCCGTCTATGAAAATCATTTTTTCGATGATGCTTCATTAACTGGTAACATCTTTTTCTGGAATCGTGATCGTGACCGTAAAGATATAGAAACCAATAAATATAAAAGCAATATTAGACAATCAACATTTAATAGTAATTTGGATTATCGTTCTGGCTATATTGCAGATAGATTTGCTATTGAACTTGGTGGTTATGGCGCTTGGGAAGTCAGTAATGGCGGTAATGGACACCCAAATGAAATAGGATTTAGTGGTGCTCATACCCGTTGGGATGAGGATTGGAAGAAAGATGTCAGTGGACTTAGTTTTTATAAAGCACAAGCAAATTTTAAAATTGACGAATTATTTTGGGTAAAAGCAGGTTATATTCAACCCTCAGGTCAAACGTTACTTGCACCACACTGGAGTTTATTACCAGGTACTTATCGAGGTTTTGAGGTAGGGTCAACTCTTGATTTTGATAGCGCTGGAGCATTGTCGATGTCATATATGTGGAGTGATAAATATAAAGCACCTTGGTATAAACGGCTTTATGAATTTAAACAGTGGGGAAAAGGTAAAAAAATTAATTATTTACATTCTGCCGGTTTGAAGTATGACTTTAAAAATGACTTAGTATTAGAAAGTGCATTTGGACAAGCACAAAATTATATGAACCAATTTTTTGGTAAAGTATCTTATAAAATGGAAGTGTTTGATAATCCTATGATTATGAGCTACCAATTTTATGGCGCTAAAGATCAATCGCATAAAGGTACAGATGTATATGATGGCTTGGCGTGGTTGCAAGCAGCAACATTAGGCTATCAAGTTGGTGCTATCGGTCTACGATTTGAAGGCGTTTCGGTTAAAGCTGATGGAGAACAGGGATTCTTTTTACAGCGTATGACACCTGATTATGCTTCATCAAATGGTCGTTTAGATATATGGTGGAATTCTCGCTCAGACTTCAATGCCAATGGTGAAAAAGCAGTGTTTGCTGAAGTGACTTATGATTTAAGTTACCTATCTCATTATTTAGCGGGTTGGAAAACAGGTGCGTCTTATGCCTATGGTTGGGATGCAAAACCTAGCACTAATCGTCAATACAATCAAAAACAGCGTTTGATTGAATCTGCATATAACTTTGATTTAGGTTATACCGTGCAAGAAAGTTGGGCAAAAGATACAACCTTCCAATTGCACTATACCGAATATAATAACCATTCAAATATACCGAGCTGGGGTGGTGGATACGGTAATATCTTCCAAGATGAACGGGACATTAAATTTATTGTTACAATTCCATTCACTGTTTTTAGTGCTAAACAAAAATAGGTAAAAAAGATGAAAAAGATTAAGGCAACGATATTAGCAACTTCAATCCTTTCTTTGTTAAATATATGTGCGATTCAATCAGTGCATGCTTCTCAACAAATTGCTGATTTGATTAGTTCTCAACTTAATGTTAAATATGAAGTTGTCGACAATCAAGCAAACTCAAATGGCGTTAACTGTTCAGCTTTAGGTGCTGATTGGGCTTCTTGTAATAACGTCATGATTTCACTTAAAAATACTGGAACAGCCATTAATAATAAAGATTGGGCTATCTATTTTGATAATATCAGAATGATTCTATCTGTAGACAATGATCAGTTTAAAATCACCCATATTACAGGTGATTTACATAAACTCGAGCCAACAGAAAAGTTCACTGGTTTTCCTGCCAATACAACGGTGAATATTCCAATTATTGGGGAATATTGGATGCTTAGTGAAAGTGATGTTATGCCACGTTGGTATGTAACTTCCAGTGATGCTAAACCCAAAATTATTGCTAACACTAACACTGATTCTGACAATTTATCGGCATTTGTTGCACCAATAAAACAACAATGGAAAAGAACGGCTGATGATCACAATATTTTAATGACGCCTGCTAACCGTTTTGAATATAACGCCGATATTAATAAATTATCTGAATCATCGTTACGAGGGCAAATTTTACCGACACCAAGCAAACTTACAATAGGTAAAGAGGATGTTATAATTGATCAGCAAGGAGTTAATTTGATCCTTAATGGTTTAAATCAAGAAAGTTTAGCTATTTTAAAAGCACAATTTAAAGCATTAAACATTGCAGTAACAGGAAAAGGTTATCAAATAAAAGCAACCGTTGATCCTAAACAATTTAAGCAAGAAAAATTTGGCGCTTATCAATTAGATATCAAAAAGGATAAGACATTAATCACCGCTTATGATGAAGCAGGAATTTTTTATGCAGTTCAGTCAATTTTATCTGTTATTCCTGTAAATCATGCTAATTCAATACCAACGTTAAATGCAGTCGATTCGCCACGTTTTACATATCGAGGGATTATGCTTGATATTGGGCGTAATTTTAAATCTAAACAAGCCATATTAAGTTTATTAGATCAAATGGCAAAATATAAAATGAATAAATTCCATTTTCACTTAAGTGACGATGAAGGTTGGCGAATTCAAATTCCTGGATTACCTGAGCTAACTGATATCGGTAGTAAACGCTGTCACGACCTCACGGAGCAAAATTGTTTATTACCACAATTAGGTTCGGGACCTGATAGTAATACAAGTGGATCAGGATTTTTAAGTCGTAATGATTACATTGAAATTGTCAAATATGCAAAAGCACGCTTTATCGAGGTTATTCCTGAAATCGATATGCCTGCACATGCCAGAGCCGCAATAGTATCAATGGAAGCACGTTATAAACGCCTAATGAATGAAGGAAAAGAGCAACAAGCTAATGAGTATCGTTTAGTTGATCCAACCGATACATCCAATACCACAACGGTACAATTTTATAATCGCTTAAGCTATTTGAATCCTTGTCTTGATTCATCTAAACGCTTTGTTAATAAAGTTATCGATGAAATCGCAAAAATGCATATTGAAGCAGGGCAACCGCTTAATACTTGGCATTTTGGTGGTGATGAAGCTAAAAATATCCGTTTAGGTGCAGGTTATCAAGATCTGCAAGCAAAAGAAAAAACTAATATTAAAGGTACTATTGATCAAAGTATTGAAGATCATCCATGGGCTAAATCACAAGCTTGCCAAACTTTTGTGAGAAAAGGCAAAGTGAAAGATATTGAGCATCTACCAAGTTATTTTGCACAACAAGTCAGTACCATTATTAAAGAGCATGGTATCAATCATATGCAAGCGTGGCAAGATGGCATGAAACATGCCGAAAATGCCAAATCATTTGCAGTCGATAAAGTTACAGTTAACTTTTGGGACACATTATATTGGGGGGGATTTGATTCAGTTAATGAATGGACAAATAAAGGTTATCAAGTGATTATCTGTAATCCAGACTATGTTTATTTAGATATGCCATATGAAGTGAATCCAAAAGAAAGTGGTTACTATTGGGCAACACGTTTTAGTGATGAACGTAAAATATTTAGTTTTGCGCCCAATAATTTACCACAAAATGCTGAAACTTCGGTTGACCGAGATGGTAATCCATTTACAGCTAAAGGTACTATGAACTGGTCAGGTGCTTATGGGCTATCAGCACAAATTTGGACTGAAGATATCCGTAGTGATAACAAAATGCAATATATGGCTTTTCCTCGTTTACTAGCGGTTGCTGAAAGGGCTTGGCATCAAGCTGATTGGGAAATGGCTTATCAAAAAGATCGCCAATATCAGCAAGGTGAAACACATTATGTAGATAGCAAAGCGTTACATGATGATTGGAATCGCTTTGCTAATTTACTTGGACAAAGAGAGCTAGCTAAACTTGATCTTGCGGGTATAAATTATAGATTACCTATTCCTGGTGCAAAAATTGTAAATGGTAAATTAAACGCCAATATTGTATTTCCAGGATTAAACATTGAATATTCAACGAATAATGGAAAAAATTGGAAACTTTATACTGCTCCAGTGGCAATTAATAAAGATGACACTATCTCTATTCGTAGTATTTCATCAGATCAAAAAAGAACAAGTCGTATAGAAAAGCTAAATTAAGCTTTAAAGCACTAATATTCTTATCCGTTTATCGGATAAGAATAAAGCCTAAGAAAGGGAGTTGATGATATTTAATGAAGTGTCTCCATAAGCTCAGCTTCATCAAAATCGTCATCATTCCCATCTTCAAAATAAGTGCCCCAACCATCATATGTGACGCCAAATTGGGTAGTAAGTGCGATGATTTCTGCAATTTGTGCATTTATTAGTTCGGCATTGAGTAGGCTTTCAGTAACAATATCAAAAGCGATAACAACATTGCCTGCATCGTCAATATCTTCATCGGGATCGGTTGCTTCATAGCCTAATTTATAGGCTTCTACTGCCACTTTTTCTAATTTATCAAAATTTTGTGATGAAATGTGATGCTCAATGATATAAAGTGCATGAGGATCGCTACCATCTTCTAATAGTTCCTCAATAATTGTGCTAGTATCTTGTTGAGCAAGGCGAATTTGATCTTTCATAATATACCTTTTAGTGGTCATGCAAATTGTGTGGTATATTACACGTTTCAAAATAATTTTCGAGAAAAAAATGATCGTTGATTTACATTCACATACTACGGCATCGGATGGTCTCTTAACACCTAGCGAACTTGTCAAAAGAGCTGTAGATAACCAAATTGCTATTTTGGCTATTACCGATCATGACACCGTTAAAGGTTTACCTGAAGCTCAAAAAACGATTGCTAACGAAAATTTACCTATTAAATTAGCTTGTGGTGTTGAAATATCAACTTCTTGGAAAAACAACGAAATCCATATTGTTGGGTTAAATATTGATATTGCACATCCTGAGTTAACGACACTGCTATCATCACAAGAACAAGGAAGAATCGATCGAGCGTTGGCTATAAGCCATAAATTAGCTAAAGTTAGTATTGAAAATGCTTATCAACAAGCACAACAATTTGCAAAAGGAGACATTGTTTCGCGTGCTCATTTTGCAAGATTTTTAGTTGCTAACGGCTATGTTAAAGACATTAAACGCGCCTTTAAAACGTACTTAGGAAAAGGTGGTTATGCTTATGTACCTGCAACATGGTGTAGTATTTCAGATGCAGTTAATGCCATTCATGCGGCAAGAGGGCAAGCAGTACTTGCACATCCAAGTCGCTATGATCTAACTTTAACTAAATTGAAATTATTAATAAGTGAGTTTAAATCTAGTGGTGGTGATGCAATTGAAGTTTCACAAAGCAGGCAAACGCAAGATGATTTACAAAAATTAGCTAAATTAGCCAATGAATTTGAACTATTGGCATCACAAGGATCGGATTTTCATGGTGTTGACACCTATTTAGATTTAGGAAAAACAACCCCACTACCCGGTAGTGTTACACCAATTTGGCATAATTGGAAACTCTAAATAAATCTGGATTAAAATCGATTTATATTCGTGCTTCACTATAAGGTTAACGATATAAAATTTAATCATGCAAATCAGATTAACAATAATATTGATATAGAAGAAAATTATGAGTCAAACTTTTTATATTCATCCAGATAATCCGCAAACTCGATTATTAAATCAAGTTGTCAACATATTAAATGATGGTGGTGTTATAGCTTTTCCGACCGATTCAGGATATTCACTGGGTTGTTTACTAGACAATAAATCGGGTGTTGATCGAATTTGTCAAATTCGTCAACTTGATAAAAATCACAATTTTACCTTGATGTGTCGTGATCTTTCTGAACTATCTAGTTATGCTTTTGTAGATAACACAACTTTTCGGTTACTAAAAAATAATACCCCAGGTAAATATGTTTTTATTTTACAGGCAAGTAAAGAAGTACCTCGTCGATTGATGAATGAAAAACGCAAAACAATTGGACTAAGAATTCCTGATAATAAAATTGATTTAGCGTTGCTCGAATTATTAGGGCAGCCATTAATGACTGCGACATTAATTTTACCTAATGATGACCAAGCGCAATCCGATCCCGACGAAATAGAAGATAAAATAGGTTATCAGCTTGATGCGATTGTGCACGGTGGTTATATAGGTCAACAACCTACCAGCGTAATTGACTTGACTAATGACTATCCAACAATTATTCGTAAAGGAAGTGGAGACACTAAGCCATTCGAATAAATGTTCATTTTTTATTGTCAATATATCGACAATATAGTTAATAGAAAATTGATACCTGAGAAGGTAACAGCGAGGATTTTATGAAAAATAGCAAATTAGCATTCCCACAACTTGGCAAAAAGACAAATAGCGTTAAAGCAAAGGAAAAGCAACTCTACGAAAAACCAAAAACCTCAAAAGTACCAGCTATTACACGCAAAACATCGGCACATGATAATACTGAAAAACTCCAAAAAGTATTAGCTAATTTAGGTAATGGATCACGCCGAGAGATTGAAGCAATGATTGTGGACGGTAAAATCAGTGTAGATGGAAAAATTGCCACATTAGGCGATCGGGTTGATGTTAATGCCAATCCGAAAATTCGTATCAATGGTCATTTAGTTCAGCTTAGAAGTAAAGAAAAAGAAGTTTGCCGAGTACTAGCTTACTACAAACCAGAAGGTGAAATTTGTTCCCGCAATGATCCGCAAGGACGGGCAACTGTTTTTGAACGTTTACCTAGATTAAAAAATGCACGTTGGGTGAACATTGGCAGACTTGATATCAATACATCGGGCTTATTATTATTCACAACTGATGGTGAATTAGCTAATCGATTAATGCATCCACGGCACGAGATTGAGCGTGAATATGCAGTGCGAGTATTTGGTAATGTGGCTGATCAACAAATTAACCAACTTCGTAAAGGGGTGCAACTAGAAGATGGCCCAGCCTCATTTCAATCAATTAAAGCACAAGGTGGTGATGGAATTAACCAATGGTTTAATGTAGTTATAACAGAAGGCCGTAATCGGGAAGTTCGTAGAATGTGGGAAGCTATTGATGTGCAAGTTAGTCGATTGCTACGCATTCGTTATGGCAATATCACTTTACCCAAAGGATTATCACGCGGAACTTGGCTAGAACTTGGTATTGACTCAGTCAATTATTTACGTGAACTAGTCGGTTTGCCACCTGAATCTAAAAGTTTCACCACAAGCTCTTCTTCTGACAAAAGAATAGTAAGACCAAAACGAGTCAAACTTAATCAACAGACTAAAACAACACGGCAAAGAGTAACTCAAAAAGCAACTCGAAAATAACCTTTACCCTGCCCTTAAATAGTTTAGTTATTTAAGGGTACCAGCATAAAATATAATTCACACCTTTCCTATTTCAAATAAACTGACTTGTCACCCAATAATAATGAGTAACTAGTTAATCAATTTTTAGCAAAAAAAGTTAATAAATTAGAACTAATTTATAATAGACTCACCAACTAGCTTATTAATCAAGCTATATTTAAACAGTTTTCATCTTAATAACAAGATGAACAAGCAAAAAAATAAACTAAAATGAATTGAAAGGAAAATTATGCGTATAATTATAGCTGTTTTTTTTATGTTCTTATTAGCTGCTTGTCATACACGTACAGCAGAAGAAGCTTATAAAGAAGGAAAATATTTAGAAAGCATCAACTTATTGGCGGATAGTATTGAGGATAAGGGTACTGCAAAATTAGGTCAAAAAGTCGTACAACGACTACAAAATATCGTCAATAACGTTATGCAACATTATGAAACAACTTTATCAAATGCCAATAATCAGGATTATGCCAAACGAATAGAATGCTACCAAAATTTATTAGCAATGAAACTGCGATTAAGTGATCGCTTTTATAGCCAAGAAATCAGTTTTTTTGATAATAAATATGATTTTACTAAATTACAAGAGAGTATCGCAAAAGAGTACTATGACTATGGTAATTCAATCACAGGAACCGATAGTAAAAGTTATAGAATAAAAGCCGATTTATACAAAAAAGGATTTGAGCAATACAACTATAAAAACATTGAAAGTTTGTATAACAATGCAAATAAAAAATATATGCAACTTGCTGCTAAAGATTATTATGACCAAGGAAAAATGTTAGCACAGCAAGGTAATTATAAAGCTGCTGCGGATGCATTTAATAATGCCTCGGAAGTATATGGATCGGCTACACTAATTAGTACCAGTTTTATAAGGTCATTGTTATGATAAACTAAAAATAAGAGAAGGTAACAACAATGGCAATCGATTCATCACGAAGAGCAAAACGTAGCTTTACTAACGAGTTCAAAAAACAAATGGTCATGCTATATCAAAATGGTAAAAAACGTGCGGATATCGTCGCAGAGTATGACCTCACCAAATCAGCATTAGATAATTGGATAATGCAGTACCAAACTACCGGCTCATTCATCGCAAAAGATAATCGTCGAACTGAAGAGAACGAACTTATCGCGCTACGCAAAGAGAATAAACGTTTGTTAATGGAGAATGATATCCTAAAGCAAGCGGCGTTGATAATGGGAAGAAAATCGAGTTAATTTTACATAATAAGCATCGATACAGCT